>JABDGK010000039.1 GCA_013286085.1 Gammaproteobacteria bacterium
CTGCAATCACTTGCGCCAAATAAATAATCTTTTTATTGGGATAATCACAATAAATCCATATCACCATGCCAGACAACATAAAACATAATGCTGTATTCGCCTTAATCGAAGCTAATAATGGCAAATATTCTTTAGGAATCCACAAATAAAAAAGCCATGCCATGAGGACAAGCATGCCAAGCAAAATGGCAAAGGCGCTGATGATCTTAGCAAATACAATGGAGGTATGGGTGGCAGGCTGTGACGACAACTTTGTTATATTCATAATTTACCCAATGTGTATTTAGGGTGATATCCTGGAAGCTAACAAAATTGAGAGTAATGTCCTTGTTACTCCTCCTCGACATTTTTATTAACGACATTCATTGCATTGTCTAGCATAACGCGGATCTCTTGAAGGTTTGTTGAATTTACAGTAGCAACGCTCGACGTCATGATATCTATTTGTTTCGATAATTCTTGCAAATAAGTTGAAATTGTTTTTAGCTGATCGCCATAATTTTTCAATTGCAAATTTTTCTGCCCAAGTTCTTTTTCGCTTTTAATAATGCGCGCACCCACTGACAATCGACTGCGAAGCTCCGCCATATTAAATGGTTTTGATAGAAACTCATCTGCGCCTGCATCGAGTCCTTTGATAATATTTTCGGTACCACTCATTTGCGTGAGCAAAATAATATAAGGATGATAAGAAAGTTCTTTACGGATGCGCTCAGATAATTCGACGCCATTCAGTTTTGGCATCAGCCAATCCAGTACCAATAACCGTGGGCCGCTAGCTTCTTGAAGAATATTCCATGCCTGCTCGCCATCAGCCGCTTCAACAGCTTCATAACCCCATTGTTTAATGGCAGCACGCAACATCATACGGGTTGGCGCATTATCATCTGCGATCAACACTTTTAATACATCTACTTGTTGCTTGGGTATCATTGTGTCTACTGTCACATTACCAATCCTTAAGTTATCAATTGGACTTGATAACTATTTGAACACAATTTCTACAATATAAATCCTTCTTTAAGTTTAGCACTAAAGTGAGAATTTAAGCGGATAAATTGCATAACAAATTGATAAATAATGATATTTATTTGGAATATACGTTGTGCAGGCGTTGTTGAATAAATCAAAATTTCAACATCTCACCCCCGCCCCTCCCAGGGACAGGCTCTATGAACTCGGAGAGAATCAATGCGCTATCGCGGCCTGACACAGGATCCAGGACACCGAGAAGGAGGGTAACCTTCATGATTAATGCAGGACCAGCATAATTGACAGTTGGGATCATCGAATTTACAACGATTACAGACGCTTTCACAACGATCTATCAACACATGACCACACGATGTTTGTTTCACCTGATGCGACCAACATCCAGAAGGTGGTAGTGCGCATCCTGTTAATAAACTTAAACACATGACTCCACACAACGTCGCTAAGCGTATCTTCATCGCAGCTCCCTCATGATGTTAATGTCATTTTGCCCGTCTTGCTTTGCAATGTAACGCGATTAAATTCAATTCCAACAATTTTTAAATCATCGACCATATCACCAAGATGATAAGATTGATTATTAATAAGTGCTAATTTTTCTTGATTTGAAACATAGACACCATTTAACACTAATGCATGTCCCATCGCCTCAGGCGCAGGTACAGACTCAGCTTGTGCCACCACAGGTGGCGCAGAGATAGCTTGCTTTACAGCCGGCATGGCTACTACATGAGCCGAATGATTCATCACCGTCCGAAAATAATGATAAGCAATAACCGACAGTAAACTTAAAATAAGTAATAATAAAATCGTATCCACCCACTCAATGGTATTTTTTGCTGTCGTGATTTGCCAATCTAATCCTGGTTTTTTTTCACGCTTTTGCTGCGTTTTTTGTAAGGCGTCAAATATGATGCTCACAGTACAGCACCTCCTTGGCACAATCATTAATAACATATTCATCAATTGAAAACGTTTCCGCCACAAATCCGGCTAATAGAGCACGATCGCACAACACATTAATAGCACGTGGCGAACCTTTAGAATAATGATAAATTTGATCAATCGCGGCCTCCGTAAATAAAATACAACGACTCGAATCAGGCCGTTGCATCACTTGCTTGATACGGTGATAAATGTAATATTTCACATCGGATTTTTCTAATGCGTCTATATGAAAGTGTACCGCAACCCGTTGTCGTAACTGACGCAACTCTGGCAATTGAATTGCCTGATGCAGCTCCGGCTGTCCCACTAAAATAATTTGCAATAATTTTTCTTTTTCGGTTTCTAAATTAGATAAAAGACGAATTTGTTCTAGTTGATTAATACTTAAATTTTGCGCCTCATCAATGACTAACACGACATTGCGATTTTTTTTCGATTCTTTTAAAAGAAATGTATTTAACGTATTCACTAAGCCAAACTTATTCTGTTCGCGCGTACGAATACCTAAGTCATGCAAAATAATTTGCAATAATTCCACTTCCGAAAAATTAGGATTTAAAACCAACGCAAATTTGATATTTTTATGGGATTGTTTTAACAGTTTGCGACAGAGCGTGGTTTTGCCAGTGCCAACTTCACCTGTAATAATCATTAACCCTTTGCGCTGCTCAATGCCATACACAAGATTAGAAATAGCATCAGAATGGCTCTTGCTCGCGAAGAATAGCTCGGGATCCGCCGTCACATTAAAGGGGTTTTCTTTTAGCTGGTAAAAGTCATAATACATAGCATCCAGTCCATGTTTAACAATCTGAAAAGTATGTCAATTTTCCATACGAACTGACACTTAGAATTATAACAGTGACAGCAACCCGCTACCACCAAACATTTTGTGGTCAAAAAAACAACAAAACAGTGGAATTATGACCAATAACCTCGTAAACTAGCCCCCTATTTTCACATAAAGGAACCAATACCCATGGATTGCTTATTTTGTAGAATTATTGCCGGGGAAATCCCCGCAAAAATCATCTATCAAGATGAGAAAGTGATTGCGTTAGATGATATTAACCCACAAGCACCGTGTCATAAGCTGATCATTCCGCGCAACCATATTGCGACATTAAATGATTTATCGCCGATAGACCATGGCTTGATTGGACATATGGCACAAACCGCTCAGAAAATTGCGGGTGAATTGGGGATTGCAGAACACGGTTATCGCGTCGTCATGAATTGCAATGCGGGCGCTGGACAAACTGTTTTTCACATTCATCTGCATCTATTAGGCGGACGACAAATGACATGGCCGCCAGGCTAACGTTGAGGAAATATAATGGAAAATGCTTTTACAAAAATCATTGAAGCCATCGGCGAAGACGCCAACCGCGAAGGGTTGAAAGACACACCACGACGTGCGGCGACTGCGTTACAATTTTTAACGCAAGGTTATCAGCAGTCAATTGAAACCATTGTCAATGGTGCCTTATTCGCTTCTGATAGCGATGAAATGATTATTGTGAAAGATGTCGAACTCTATTCGATGTGTGAACATCACTTATTACCCTTTATTGGCAAATGTCATGTTGCTTATCTTCCAAGTGGTAAAATTATTGGATTATCAAAAATTGCCCGCATCGTCGATATGTTTGCACGTCGCCTACAAGTTCAAGAACGCTTAACCAAACAAATTGCTGAAGCTGTGTTTGATATTACCAATGCCTCTGGTGTCGGCGTCATCATTGAAGCCAAACATTTGTGCATGATGATGCGCGGCGTCGAAAAACAAAATTCCGCTATGACAACCTCTGTCATGCTCGGTTCATTCCGCAAAGATCGCCGCACTCGCGCTGAGTTTTTAAGCTTAGTACAAAAAGGCTTATAAAACCGTAGGGCGGGCAAAGCGCAGCGTGTCCACCGCATATTGGTGGACACGCTGCGCTTTGCCCGCCCTACGTGCTTTTTTCTGCTATAATTAATACAAGCATAAAAACATCCAGAGGTAAAATATGACGTCTTCAGGTGGCTTTTTTGCAAGACTCCTTGGGATTAAAAATACCGATGAGAAGTATGTCGATAAGAAATATAAAGTTGGCATGAATGAATGGGGCGCCACGCATGATAATCCCTATCTTTTTACGCGCGGCTTAGGTGATTGCATAGCGATAGGCTTGATTTACCAACCCGATGACGCATCCAAACCCAAACCAATAAATTTATTTCATTCGGCAAGCTCGCACTGGGATGGATCACCCACCTACCGAATATTTATTTCAACATTAGAAAATTTTATAAAAAATAAAGTACAAGATAGCAAACGACTAAAAATTATCATTAATCATGGCAGTGCAAAAACAGGTGTTCCTCTCAACAAAGAGTTGGATATTGATTTTAAGCTCATCAAAGCTGTTGTGGATAGCATCTGCGCTACATTAGGTAAACAACCTATTCCTGATGAGAATTATATTTTTGCCAATTCCTCAGCAAGTTTTTACCTGAATAATCGTGGTGAATATGGAGAACTCATAGAAGATAAGAAATTGAAATACTACTTTGCTAAACCTGAGAACAATGCCTTTGCAAATACCGCAAAGGCCGGCCCTCAAGCTCGCTAAATCAAACTCCAACCTGCCAACGCCCTGCTGCATTCACATGATAATTCAGCCACAACGCTGACAACCCGGTAGCATTGACTATTTGTTTCAACAAATACATTTGATTACCATTCACTGGCATTGCAAAATGCCAACTCTGACCTGCTATCGCTTGACAGATTTTTTCGCCGTCTTGCCATGCGCCAGCACTCGCTACTGCTTTAAATTCTTGTGTCACCGCATTCTGGCAAGCAAATCCAGTCATCGATTGATCACAACCAACATTCTGAATGCCCTCACCATTTTTATAGAAAGCACAATTACCCTTACCATCGGCAGGATAGTTTGGCGACCAACTCCAAATTGCGGCTGTTAGACGATCATCATTTGCAGTGAGTTTATCGAATGTTTGCCAGTTAATACCACAATTCACCATTGTTCTTTCTTCATCAACCAAGATTTTACGGCCTGGCTGAATGATATTAGACAGAATAGTTCTATCTTCAAAAATGCGCCATGGCACCGTGTGATTTGGATCATCGACAAAAACAGTGGATTTCGAGCAATCTGGATAAGCCGTAAAATCACTGCCGATAGACGAATCTAGCAACGTAAATGCATGATTTTTTACATCGCCGATTCCCGCAAACACATAGTCATTCCACGCTAATTTATAGGTGTCTTGTTCCTCATAAGGCGGATTAGTACCATCGCAGTCTTTCGTGACAATAATAAGTTGCTTACCTGCTTTTAATACATCGGCTTTGCTAATCGAACCAGGCAACGCCACGCAACTTGTCGTGTGATCTTTTGCATCTCGCACCCGTGTTGGTTGATAAATAAATTCACCTAAATAATCGTGTAAATAACCTGCTAAACGCGGCTCATGACGATCTAACGCAATACCACGGTCAAAGTAAAGCACCACAACTTCGCCCGGATTTTTTTTCAGCCAAGCGCGCAATTCTTCTAAGCCTTCTATAACCGGTCTATCAAAATAACCGCACCCCAGATGATTCGGCAAACAATGAGAAAGCAAAATATCTTTTTTGAAATGCGCGCCCCAATACCAATGCACATCATACTCGATGCTACGCACACCCACTTCAAGCTGATCATAAATCGAAAGAATTTGATTGGGATCCACATAACGAACAAAAGGAATTTGATAACTTTCAGAATTCTCAGAATTATGTGTGCCAAGAAACGTGCCTTGATTCAGCGGTGTATTGATATCGATGTCACGCTGCAATGCTAAAGCATGATATGTCCAGCCCTGTTTGAATTTTTCTACGTCAGAATTCGCTGTTTGTCCATGTGCAATCCCAACTGAGCAACCTGCTATTAAAATAACACTCATTAAACGCACTACCATATGCACCTTCTTTTATCAGACTATACCGGTGCATTATATACTCATTATCTATCTTGCCGTCACTAATTTTTCTAGCAACTGGGAAATATGCTTATCCATTTCAGCGGTATGAGCAGTTTTATTATTAGGGATATCCTTCAAATAGATTTCCAGCTCGCGAGCAGCCGCACTCAACAAATGGTAGCCATACAATGCAGAGGAACCACACAATGAATGAACTTCACGATGAAAATCATCCAATACGTTTTGCTCCCAATTAGACTGTAATGTTTGCCATAACGATTCAATATGGCCAATCTTGTCCGGCAATGTTTTAGTATAAGCGGCATGTAATGCCAACAACTTATCCTGTATATTATCATTTTCGCTCATATGCAACCTGCCAATATTTTTTTACTGTGCCTGCTAACAACATAGGATCAAATGGCTTTTCAATCACACCAGCCACCCCAAATTCACGATACCCCTCTATTTCATGCGCCTGAATTTTAGCTGTCATAAAAACCGCTGGTGTGTTTTTTAATGCAGGAATCTCACGTAATTTTTGTAGTGTTGTCATGCCATCCATTCCGGGCATCATCACATCCAACAGCAACAAATCAGGTTGAAATTCTTCAGCCGACATAATAGCCTCTTCGCCTCTCGAGCAATACTTCACAATAAAACCACCGATATCTTCCAGTGCAATTTGCGCAACCGCACGAATATCTGATTCATCTTCAACATATAAAATTTTCTTTAGCTGAGTATGCTCCATCTAAATATCATCCTTCAGATATAGTTAATATTTTTTGTATCGCCTCTAGCAACTGTTTGCTAGATGTTTCTGATTTTATTAAAACTTCTTTCACATACTTCGCATATGACTTATCTAACCCCGTCGCTGAAAAGACAATAACAGGTAATTGGTATTTAGCTAGCATAGGCAATAAATCAATACCATTACCATCTGCTAGTGACAAATCAAGAATAATCAAATCAAAAATTTCTTTTTTCAGCAGGTTTCGGGCTGACTGAAGAGAATCCGCACCCATAACAAAAGCGTATTCTTGCAACAAGGAGACAACCAGTTGCCGAGCATCCGCATCATCTTCAACATGTAAAATACGGGGTGTTTTCTGTTTGGAATTGTTTTTAAAATTTTCTATCGACTTAAGAAGATCATTAAAATTGACTGGCTTTTCTAACCAATCTATCACTGAAAGCGCTTCGCCATTCAGTAAAGTCCGGCCTGTTTTCGCTAACACTGAAATCACAATGATTGGCATTGATAACGTATCGTCATGACTGCGTAATTCTCTGATGAAAGTAATGCCATCTTGATCTGGCAAAATCAAATCAAGTAGCAGCGCTAAATACCGCTGCTCTTTCAGCATTTTTTTAGCATCTGCCACCGTACTTGCAATATCAGAAGAATATCTTGCTGACTCTAATAACATTTGCAAATAAGTAGCTTGCTCAGCATCATCTTCGCAAATCAACAATCTACCCCGGTCGAAACCCGCTTGCAGGATCACACCTGGCTCCTCATTCACACTCTTATCATGTCTATATGGCAAATCGAAATAAAAAACGGTTTTCTCGCCTTGCTTGCTAGTAAAATTCAGCTCGCCGCCCAGTTTCTCAATAATTGCCTTACTAATACTTAAACCCAACCCTGAACCATCCTGTCCGCGTGCGCTCGATGAATCTGCTTGAGAAAACTTCTGGAAAATGTTTTCGTGGAAACTATCAGGAACACCTTCACCAACATCTGTTACCGTTACACGAACACTATTTTTCATTTCCAAAACATCCAGCTCAACAACACTGTCCTTAGGTGAGAATTTTACTGCATTGGAAATTAAATTTGTGAGCACCTGCATCAATCGAGCTGGATCAACATACACCAGAACATCTTGGGAAAATGGCCTATCAAATTTAAGTTGTATGCCAAATTTATCCGCATACATTTTATTTGTCGCAATCGCTTCATGAATTAGTTTTACTATATCTATCGGTTTTAGCTGAAAATCCATTTTCCCCGCTTCAATTTTCTCAATATCTAAAATATCATTAATCAACAGCAAGAGGCGATCACAATTATTATTGGCAATCGCCAAAAGACTCTTAGCTCTCTCTGAAAATTCACCGACGGCCCCACCCAAAATCAATCCTAATGAACCACGAATTGACGTAATGGGTGTTCGTAACTCATGACTCACCACAGAAACAAATTCATTTTTCATTTTTTCAATTTTTTTGCGCTCAGTAATATCACGCACGATACAGACAAGTACATTTTGTCGGCTCAAAAACATTTTTGAAATAGTAATTTCAACCGGAAATTGAGCATGGTCCTTGCGTAGAGCTTGAATTTCAACTACCAACTTACCAGAAAAACTTTTCAAATGTTTGGAAAAATCCGGCATTAACAGATCAATATTTTTGTTATTTAACTCTGATTGTGAGTAGCCAAACATTTCTGATGTCTTATAATTCACTGATAGAATTATACCAGACTCGCCAATGGTCATAATACTATCCGACGCTGACTCTAAAATAGCGGCTTTATAACTCTCACTTTCTCGCAAGCTATTTTCTGCCATCTTTCTTTTAATAAATAGACCTATTTGTGTCGTGATCGCTGACATGACTTTTAACATGGACTCATCAGGACTTTGTCTCTGCCTAACAAAAAACTCTAAAACACCTAGCACCTTGTTTTCTATGCAAATTGGAAAACAAAATGCTGAATGCAAACCCGCCTCTTTGGCTTGTTCAGCGCGGCGAAAACTTTTATCTGAAACAATATCAAATAACCATAATTGCTGTCCTGACTCCCAAGTACGGCCCGCCAAATACCCTCCCATGGGCGATTCCATATTACGCGTTGCATCAGCAAGCGCCTGTGCTTGCAGCCACGGCTGATACCAGAGTGCAATACATCGAATGAGATTTACACGACTATCAACCATCCAGACTGAACCAAAATCCCATTCCATCTTTTCACTTAATGCACGTACAATTTTTTCAGCAACCTCTTCCATATTTTCAGCTTCAGATAACAATCTTGAAACCATAAACTGCGCGGCAAGCCGTTGTTCTGATCGTTTTCGCTCTGTCACATCAATTAAAGAACCCGCCATACGAACCGCGTTACCCTGATCATCCCATAGCGCCAATCCCTTAGCATAAAACCAATGATAATCGCCCGTTTTTCTCTTTAAACGAAATTCAATATCATAAGGAACTTGATGACTAATATGCCGCTCGATTAGATGAAATACTCTGTCAACATCATCTGGATGCAAGGATTGTTTAAATGACGCCAGCGTGTTCGGGAATTCTGTATCAGCATATCCCAACATACCTTTAAAATAGGGCGAATAAAATACCTGATCCCTCACAATATCCCAATCCCACAAACCAATGCTACTACCTCTAACCGCTAAAGCATAACGCTCTTCGCTCACTTCAAGTCGTTTATTACTATTCAGCAACCCTTTTTCTGCATTAATAACACGCCTAACTAATGGAATAACTTGCAAACGCAACAACATCAAACCAATCAGAATTGTCAAACCAATCACTGGCAACATGGTTCGCAAGCTTTTTGTAATTGGCTCATAGAGCTCAGTCACTGACATTTTAACTATCATGCCCAAATCTAAAATACCTACCGGACCATAGGCTGCCAATACTTGGATATACTGACTATCATCTGCTATCACTAATCCAGTACGGCCTTTTAGCGCAAAATATTCCGGCATAAATTGATTGTTAATTTGCTGCGATCGCACACTGACGGCATTCGCTCGTGAAGAAAAACAAGCTGCGCTAACACCCTCTTGCGTACAAATATCAATATCACCCGTCATTCCCATCATTTGACTAGCCGAAAATACTTTATCTATATTTTTTAACGGCCATTCAACAATCAACAAGCCCGCTGTCTTTTTCTTTGGATCTACATCACTTGCAATCTGTACATACCAACCATTCTTCCAAAGAATATTGATATACCCGTTCGTTATTTGTTTTTTTACGTTCAACTCCGCTTTCTCAACAAAATGTCCCATTGAAGCAATTTTCTTACCGCTCGCATCATAAATATCGGCGGCAGAAAATCCTTCTGCAGCAAACAATTTAAGTATAGGATCAAAGTCAGCCAGGGAAATAATTTGTGTTGTTTGATTAATTTGATCCTGGAATATCTGGCTACTACGTATAATATTTGTTTCATCTATCGCATGAATGATTTCATTCTGAAAATACAAACTCCGATTTTTTTGCAGTCTTTGGAAAGATTCGCCCATTGCTGTATTTTGTTGGCTAATCAAACTAGCAAAATTAGCTATCGTAATAGCAAGTGCCATACAAAGCAAAATGGCACTACTCAACAAAATAATTCGCGTATCTTCTCGCCCTTGATATAACGAAATCGAAGCAGAACTACTGCGCCAAAGACCTGCTAAGCAAAGACTAATACTAAAAAAACTCACTGAACTGACTAATGCCATACGTGTATAGTTATACCAGCTGTAGAAAAAATCTATTTTAAATAGATAACCTGATATACATAATGCACTGAGGATAAACAATAAAAAAATGCAAATCTCAACGCCAATGCCTAGCATTTTTTTCTTTGCAAACGGCAATATCATCAATACAAAACTGGCGAGAATAAATGCCAGCGCGGTATTTGGCGCCATGCGCCCAGGGTGTACGCCATAAATCACTTTCAATCCAGGTGTCTGAACAATTTGATCAAGATGCCAGTCAATCTCAAATAAATCTTGGCTGATGGTTAAACCTGCAATAATAAATACACTGAAACCCAACAAGCACTGAACTCGCCATCCTAATTCGGCATCCGACACAGCAGCACATAATGCTAACCCAATCAGCACGAAACAAAATGCGGTATTAAATGCAATAGTAAAATAGGACACATTAAAATCGACAAGCGAAGGCCACTCGGTCAAACAACCAAGAATGACACTGATACCAGCAATCAGAGGAATGACGCCAAATAAAATCCACGCTTTTCTTATCATATTGAATCCTTTCCTCTCGTGAATGATTCACCTAAAAAGGATATCTATACTCGAAGCGGGTGATGCTGCAGGAACCTATAAGACATAAGAATAGTATAATACAAAACGCAGGAATTTTTCTGTTACAACCCCAGATAAGGCAGGCCAAAAATTGTGAAAATACATTGCCTTAGCATCATAATTGGCGGCCCGATAATATAGGACAACACCCCTGTCATGATTAATAATATAATAATAAGAAAACTAAACTGCTCAAGTTGCGCAAATTGCCATGCCAGCCTGCCACGCAACAAACTGGCTACTACCCGACTGCCATCCAACGGTGGCAGAGGTAAAAAATTTAATACCATTAAAACAATATTGACAGTAACACCCACTTCTCCACTATAAACCAAAAAAACACCGATCTGAGGGCTAGTATCAACACAAATAATACCCACTTTGGCTATTACTGCCCATAACAAAGCCATTGCAAAATTTGATAATGGGCCAGCTGCCGCGACCACAGCCATGTTCCATCTCGGATTGCGCATATTTCGCGCATCTACTGGCACCGGCTTTGCCCAGCCAAAAATAAAGTTGCTAAATACCAACATCACCATTGGCACTATAATTGTTCCGACTAAATCAATATGTTTCATCGGATTCAACGTGAGCCGACCCGACAAACGCGCGGTTTGATCGCCAAATTGGGAGGCAACCCACCCGTGCGCGACTTCATGTAACGTAATGGCAAATAAGATGGGTAAGATAGATATTGCAATTATTTGGGCACTGCTTAATTCTGTCATTTCACTTCAATCTCTAAAATTTTTAAAAAATACTTTGCGTAGTTTCTCATTTGCCATACCCTACCGCAATAAGGCAACGATTGAGAATACCAACATGTCACTTGTAATTTATAAATTTCTCGCCAGCCTACTGATCTTTCTTACCAGTTTGGTGGCCGTGGCATACCCTGTAAAGGTCCGTGCACAACCATCCCACCATCGATTACTGGAGTTGGGCGATGCCTTTGCGAGCGGCATTTTTTTAGGTGCGGCATTATTTCACATGCTTCCCGATGCCATCCAGGACTTTAGCCAGGCACTGGGTAATGTACATTACCCTCTGGCTGAGCTACTTTGCGCTGGCGGCTTTTTATTGCTATTGTTTTTTGAACGGCTGTCGGGCAATTCATCTAACAACCATTATTCCATCCTGTCTTCTGTCGTAGTCATCATTATTATCATTCATTCTTTCATTGAAGGCACTGTTCTTGGTATCAACTCTACCGTCGCCACAACAGCTATTATTTTTCTTGCGATTATTGTCCACAAAAGCTCTGAAGGCTTTATGCTAGCAGTGACACTCATGCGTAGCAAAATCGCATTAAAAAATATTATTATTTTAATCGCGATATTTTCATGCATGACACCCGCGGGGATCGCTTTTGGCACTAGCCTCACTATGTTATTACAAGCACAAACCGGACTATTGCTGACAGCGGGTTTTAATGCATTTGCAGCAGGAACCTTTCTTTATATGTCAACATTACACCATATTAATCACCATCAACGCTCACATCATGGTGAAGGCTTAATTGAATTTGTAGCATTGGTTGCGGGGCTTAGCGTAATGGCAGGACTGGCAATACAGATTTAATAGCCCGTATGGAGCGCTGCGCTCCATACGGGCTACTTTATTATGGAATTAACTCTAGCTCTTGGACAGCATCGCGTTCTTTACGCAATTCATCCAACGTAATGTTAATTTTTTCTTGGGCAAACGCATCGTGCTTCAGGCCCGTCACTACTTTCAACTTACCACCTTCAGTACGACAAGGCACAGAGAAAATCAAACCTTCTTCCACACCATATTCCCCTTGCGAACAACGACCAACCGAGAAACTTTCACCCGGCACAGTATCATGCACCAAATGATAAACCGTACTCATTGCTGCATTTGCCGCAGAAGCAGCGGAAGAAGCACCGCGCACTTTAATGACTTCCGCACCACGTTTTTGGACAGTAGAAATAAAATCATTTTGCAGCCAATGCAAATCTTTAATGACTTCCGATGCAAATTTACCGTTAATTTTTGCATGGTAGAAATCAGGATATTGTGTTGCCGAGTGATTACCCCAAATAGTCATTTCAGTAATGGCTGTCACATCCACACCGGCTTTTTTCGCCAATTGCGTACGTGCACGCAATTCATCTAAAGCCGTCATGGCAAAGAAACGATTGGTTGGCACATCCGGTGCATTGTTCATCGCAATTAAACAGTTGGTGTTGCATGGATTACCAACGACCAGCACACGCACATCATCAGCAGCATGATCATTGATCGCGCGACCTTGTGACGTGAAAATCTTGCCGTTAATTTTTAAAAGGTCCGCACGCTCCATACCCTCTTTGCGTGGTACAGCACCCACCAACATCGCCCAATTCACATCGTTCATCGCCACATTCACATCAGACGTACACACAATTTTTTTCAATAAAGGGAAAGCACAATCATCTAATTCCATTGCCACGCCATGCAATGATTGTAACGCAGGCTCAAGCTCTAACAATTGCAATTCAATTTCAGTATCAGGACCTAACATTTGCCCTGAGGCAATTCTAAATAGCAAGGCATAACCGATTTGCCCTGCAGCACCTGTCACGGCGACTTTAACACGTTTTTTCATTTATGATGCTCCTGTGATTGAGTGGCGCTATTCTAACGTGAAAAACAAAGCAGGGAAACTAAGATCCTGTCGTAGCCCATATGAAGCGCAGCGTAATACGGGATGGGCAGTGGCATACCAATCCCGTATTACGCTGCGCTTCATACGGGCTACAACTTAGGATATACTGCCGCCTATGCAAAATTTCACCACCCCCATACCATTAAGTTTATATATTCACCTCCCGTGGTGTGTGCGGAAATGCCCCTATTGTGACTTCAACTCCCATCAAGCGCCGGACTCATTGCCAGAAGAATTATATATCAATGCACTGATTAAAGATTTTGAGGAGCATCTTCCCACTATTTGGGGGCGACGTTTAATCAGCATTTTCTTTGGTGGCGGCACCCCCAGTTTGTTTTCCGCAAAAGGCATTGAGCGTATTTTGGTAGAAATCAATAGCCGTTTTCGATTTGGTGCTGATATTGAAATTACACTGGAAGCGAATCCAGGAACCTTAGATGAATCGCGTTTCATTGGCTTTCGTGAAGCCGGCATCAATCGTTTATCACTTGGCATCCAAAGTTTGCAAGATGAAAAACTAACAGCGCTCGGTCGCATTCATGATCGTGATTATGCACTCCGCGCCATTGAAATTGCCAAACGCGCTGGCTTTGATAATTTTAATCTTGATCTCATGCATGGCTTACCCAATCAATCACTTGACGATGCATTAGCCGATTTAGACGATGCGCTGTCATGGCAACCGCCACATTTATCATGGTATCAACTCACCATTGAACCCAATACGTTTTTTCATCATCAACCACCCACACTACCACCGGATGAAACACTGTGGGATATTCAAGAACAAGGCAAATTACTGCTTGCAAAACATGGCCTCACACAATATGAAGTATCTGCATACAGCCAACCGAATCAACAATGCACGCATAACGTGAATTACTGGGAATTTGGTGATTATCTTGGCATTGGTGCAGGTGCGCACAGCAAAGTAACTGACATGAATCAACAACACATTACGCGACACTGGCAAGTCAAAAATCCACGTGATTATCTAGATCCCACCAAAAAATTTATTGCTGAAACGAAAATTATTTCGACTAACGATATTGTACTTGAATTTATGATGAATGCATTACGTTTAACCCAAGGCGTGCCTTTGTCTGTTTTTAGCGAGCGAACAGGCTTACCTGTTACTGCATTAGAACCTATGCTAACGACTGCAAAACAAAAAGGATTATTAGTGGATAATGCGGATATACTCTGTGCGACAGAATTAGGACAACGGTTTTTGAATGATGCAATAGGGATGTTTCTCTGTTAAATATCCCCTCTCCCGCTTGCGGGAGAAGGGAGTTCGTCAGGATACTTCGGCGCTACGATTTGCTCCCGAGGATCGCCATTCACACCCCTTTAAAATGCTTGCGACACATCGCCATATAACTTTCATTCCCACCAATTTGCACTTGCTCACCGGTCCGAAGAATCTTTCCATTGGCATCAATGCGAGCATTCATCGTAGCTTTCTTTCCACAAAAACAAATTGTTTTAAGCTCAACAATATTATCTGCCAAAATTAATAAATATTGACTACCTTCAAATGGCTCGCCTTTGAAATCACTGCGCAACCCATACGCCAACACGGGCAAATTCAATCGATCGACAATATCCGTCAATTGCTGTACCTGTTGTTTCGTTAAAAACTGTGCTTCATCAACCAATACGCATTGTAATTTTGGATTTTGTGTTTTCGCTTGCTCAGCATAACGGAACAAATCTTCATCGCGGGTAAATGCCACTGCTTCGGCAATCAACCCAATGCGTGAAGCAATTTTCCCCGCGCCATAGCGAGAATCAATAGCAGGCGTAAATAACAGCGTATCCATGCCACGTTCTTGATAATTATAGGAAGATTGGAGCAAAACCGTGCTTTTCCCCGCATTCATAGTTGAATAATAAAAATACAATTTTGCCATAAAATATCCTTAAAGATGAATGTGTTAGTAGAGCTAAGTAGTCGATTTTTGTGCCACCTTAGCTCTTTCAATTGACATTTTAATCATATGTGTGTAAGATTTGGACTGTTTCTGCTCAACCCGGCCTGCGATATCAGGCCCGCAACAAGAACAACAATAAAATCATTATCACCGAGTAATTTCAAGATTACCGAAGCAAAACCTTTCTAACTAACTTAAAAGAGAGATGTTTTATCATGAGAATGAGAATTTTACTGTGCGCATTAGCATTATTAAGTATTGTTGGTTGGTGGGGACCCTTTGCCTTTTTAGATGACAACTCAACCACCCTGGTTACCTCTTCCAGTTGGCTAGACCAAGAAACCAGAACCATTAGCGCTCAAGCTACTAATTTAAACCCTGACGTACTCAAGCTCAGCTTAAAAGCTTACCAAACAGCACGCCAAAAAGGCTTAGACAACAAACAGTTATTAACCATTGTCGATTACTCCAAGCCCTCCACTGAACGTCGCCTGTGGGTTGTTGATGTCAAAAATAATAAAGTATTATTTAACACCTGGGTTGCACATGGCAAAAATAGCGGTACCGTGAATTCGAATTCATTTTCAAATGATCCACGCAGTTTAAAATCCAGCTTAGGGGTATTTTTAACGAGCGAAACATATGATGGCCATCATGGTTATTCATTACGCGTCAAAGGCTTAGAGCACGGCATCAATGACAATGCATACAGTCGCACGGTTGTATTCCATGGTGCTGACTATGCTAACCCACAAGTTGCCAAACAATTGGGACGCTTAGGTCGTAGCTGGGGTTGTTTTGCTGTAGGACCACAAGTGATTAAACCATTAGTGGATACGATTAAGCATGACACCTTGGTCGTTGCTTATTATCCTGACAAGCGATGGTTGAAAAGCTCCACGTTCTTAAATGCAAGTACTGTTTAACATTCAGGGTGGGCACATGACACATTGCCTACCTCATTTGACAATTTCCTCTCCATGACTACAATGATTATTTTGTCGAAAGTTTAGGATCAACATACATGTCACACAGTGGTAGCATCTATGGCCTTGAAAGCGTCATTCTAGACCCGCCATTATCCCCCATTATCGAAGAACCCATGCAAATAATCATCACACCGGATTATTTAGCTGAGATGACATACATTTTAACAGAGCTGTACAAATCAGTTCCCGTTGTTGAGCCATCTTATTACGCTAGCTTTATCCTCCAGCAAGATGCTTTCACTGCGGGTATTGCCATACAACCCACTATTGCGTCACAAATAGAAGCCAAAGCCCTTGCATTCGCTGCTATCAAAAAACTTACCCCCGAGATTGCCGACCAAGATATCGAGGCACTTTCCTATAAAATAGTCATAGCACATCATGCGTTAGTATCTGCCTGCCTATCAGGAAGTAAAGAAAAATTAAAAGACAGCATTGCTGCAATTGCCGCCTTAGACATTCCTGACGATGCGAAAAAAAGTTTATTTGAAGTAACAACCTATTACAAAGAACACGCAGAAAAATTAGGTACAAAAAGAGTAGCGGAGTTTGCTTGCAATAGCCATGCGAGTGACACACTGAATCAATTATTTGCTGCTGGCGCCTCACCTGATGCATGTGCTAGCGCTTTTTTTAATTGTGTGAGCACCGCAAACAAACTGATCCCGTATGAAACACTCATTAATATCATTGATGCGTTTCTTACTCATCATTTTGATATGACGAAACAAATCAATAACAAAAATCTATTGCAACATGCATACGATAATGGCAGAAGAGATATCGCCTATATCATCGCTCACAAAATTTCAGCTCTCTCTGCAAGCATTTCAGTGCATCACTTATCTTTATTTAACAATCAGCTAACTTTCTCAAATCAAATAAAAAATTTTCCAGAGCTTGCTGCATTTAGAAATCCAGCTGAAAAAGAATATTATCAAACCAAAACATTTCTCGATGCGCTCATACTTTTTTCTGAATACACCAAATCACGCATTGACTCAGAGCTTCGCTCCAAAATACTTCCCTCAGGGAAATCGGATGCTTTGCAGGATATGATCGAAACACTCAAAAAACTACAACAAGATAGCTTCTCCTTGCCCTATTCCTACCTCATTCATCCTTCAGGCATGAATGAGGATTTAATTGCACACCTGAAAAATTTAGAAAGTATTTTTAGCATGCCGCGCATTACACTGTATGCAGCGAGCCTAGGAGAGTGGAAAGCATTTTGTAAAGATAACAAAGAATTTCTAGCAAGTATTCCACAACCCGCCGTCACGCCCACAATAACTGCTGCCATATTCAGTTAAACAGGCGGGCGGAAGTCAAGGCTCTTCTTTTCTTCTTCACCGGATACACCACGCAACACAACTGGCGGCGGTAACAATGCATTAGAGGATCCCCAATGCTGCGCGGTGGGCGATTTTTTTGGAGATGGAGAGGCAGGTGCCGCACCACTTGCTGCAACATCGATTTTCACTTCTTTCGCCGGCAGCTTCGTTAACTCGATAACAGCCTCTGAATACTTATCCAAACCCATCTGATTCAGTTCAGCTACGCGTGCGGACTCCCCAAGATTCTTCAGTCTCTGTAAACATTCATCCCATGTCTCAATGCAAAAACGGTTGCGCTCTGCCGGTGTGAGTAGATTCATTATCTTAATGAATTCTTTCTGCGACAGATCTTCTAAATAATAATTTACCAGCAACTGCGTATTCGCTAAATACTGCTCTCTCGGCGTGCCCTTTTTTAAAATCCGCCCAAACAGCAATTGCATACCCACATCAGCCGGACCCACTGCATGATAAGCATCCATCCCTGCACGTGCCGAAACACGACCCGCCGATTGCCAATCAAGTTGCCATTCACCGGGCACCGCTGGCGACCATAACTTATTCCATGTCTTATCAACAATTGCATAGGAAAATGCCGCAAAAGCCACACTGCCGCCAATAATAACACGCGCCGTCCAGGGACGCAGTTGATACGCTAATGAATCAATTGGCTCGCCTTTAATTTTACTCACCACCACATCGCTGACGGCTTTAATTCCTTTATTCGTTAAAACAACATTGCCATAGGCCATCGCTGCACTCAATGCACCGGCTCCAAGCACTTGACCATAAACATCATCGGTGCGTTTTGTTAACTCTTCTCTGGTATTATTAATTAAGGGTGTCGTTGCTGCGCTCGTCAACACACTGCCCACAATAACTTCCATAAAATAGCGAAAGCCTTTTTCCAATGTTGACATGGGTGTTGGCAATGCATGTTGCTTTAATAAAAAAGTTAATTTATTTTCGTTTTCATCAACCGAGATAGTTTGTGCCTTTGCAACCACACTTTTCCAACTTGCAACCAACATGGCATTAAAAATTCCACGCTGTGTCGCATAAAACGCTTCTACTGCCATCGCTTGGCGCTTCTCTAGCGATAAGCTATTAAATTGCCAATTATCATAACAATGCTGCACTATCTCAGCGACTTTTGCCGGCATTTTACGGGCTTTGCTAATCATACCAACGCCGCCAAACACAGCGCCTGGAACAGAACCCGTCACTGACAATATCATCGTCAACGGACCTGAACCCGTGCCATCGGCGGCAAACTTAATTTGCAGCGCTTGCATCGCCAGGAATCCACCCACACCAACCGTTGCTAATGCTTTGGCAAAGCGGTTATTAATACTGTTAAGCATTTCCATAAAAGCGGGTGGGCCATAAAATGAAAACGTAACATTTGTCGATGCATATCCCACAAAACCTGACAGGAACTTTATCCATTGCCACATCACCTCCGAAGGTATGGCTTTTTCCATCGCACCATCATCACAACTCAAACCCTTTTCATCACCAAACACACAGACCTTAGCAGGGTCATAATATAAAAATCCCGCACAAATACCCACAAATGCAAAGACAATTTGCGTTGCTATCATGATGGTAGAAGCATCATCTTTACCATGCGTTTCTACATGTTCCTCATAACTGTCAACCAGGGCTTTGAATTGTTGGATAGTCGGCGCCGCATCAACCTGCAGGTCTGCAGAGAGGTCACTAGACTGTGGTAATGCCGCCGTATCAGTCGGTAACACATTATCCGTGCTATCTACTGAGTCAAAGCGCTGCTCACGTCTATCAATTGTCTCTGACGGGCTTTCATTGTCTAATAAGCTCTGCCGCAGCTCTGGAGCGAAACTACTAGATGACATAAAAAATATTCCTTCGATCACTACCGAGAATTAAATATGGTGTAAGTTTAGCATAATATCTTATTTATGAATAATATTTGACCCGTAAATAATGAAACCTAATAAAATGTTAACCCCAAATACAGCACGTAAAGCATTCCATTGATAAATAAGGCATAAATCGGAATACCCTGCTTTAATGCCATGAGTCGCAGCCAAAAAGCCGCGCCAAATGCGATAACAATACCGTTGATAACATCCGAACTCGGCTGCCAAGGCGTTAGCAAAATTCCCAAGGCTGGCAAAATTGTCCCCTGAAAAACCATCGCGCCCGTAATATTGCCGACTGCCAACGTATCTTTGTTTTTACGCACCCATAATATGCTATTCACTTTTTCAGGTAATTCGGTGGCAATGGGAATAATTAATAAAGATAAAACTAATACGGAAATTTTTAATACGTCTGCGACATTCGCAATCGCATCAATAAATCCTTTTGCTCCCAATACCAATATGATCAATCCAACTACGAGTTGTGAAACAATCACCATAGCATTATCAGGTAATCCTAGTTTAGTGAAATACATCGCTTCATCTGGAATAACACCATGACCCTCATTGACTAGTTTTTTAGAAGCACGGCACGTCATCACCAAATAGACGGCATAAATCCCCAACAATAAAACACTCAACAATACCCGAAAATACAGTGGCTTTAACGGGACATACATAGCAACAGCGGCGATCACAAAAGCCACTAGAAAAAAATTCAGATCGCGCACCAATCCCGAGCGCTCTGGTTTGATATACCCTGTCATACTGCGTTTGCGAAGCACACTACATCCCATGATGGCAATCGATAACGTCGACAACATTAACGGCGCGCCCAGAATCGCGCCCACACCAATTTCTTCATTGACGGTATGGTTTGCTGTACCAGCGACAATTGCAAGCACTGGCATAAGAGTTTCTGGTAGGGCTGTTCCCACAGCAGCAAAAATAGATCCGGTGACACCCGCAGAAATACCCATGCGATGACCCGCATGTTCCAATGCATTCGTAAAAACTTGCGCTGCTATTAAAATCATAGCGAACATGAGAACTACCTGAAGCCATAACATCATTCAACAATTTCCATCTGACAAAACGATGCCACATCCTAACATTACCAGGCTAAATTATGATAGAATTTACCTTTCATTATACAAAGAAAAAGGAGTTTCTATGTCACCTAGCAAATGGTTTTTAGCCATACTTTGCTGTCTAATTCCCTGCAGCGCTTATGCTATTACTGACAATCAAGTGCATAAACTTGCAGAAAAAGGCACCGTGGCGCTCACTTTTGATGATGGCCCAACAGAGGAATATACCCCGAAAATTTTAGCCATTTTAAAAAAATATAATATCAAAGCCACATTCTTTATGGTGGGAAATAATGCGAAAAACCATCCCGACATGGTGAAACGTGTTCTCGCTGAGGGTCATGCAGTCAATAGCCATTCACTCAGCCATCCAATGCTTACCAAAGTTTCAGATAATCAACTACATCACGAAGTAGAAGATCCACAAGTCATCATTTATAAAATCATTGGCCAAAAACCCAATTGCTTACGTTACCCCTTTGGCGCATCCAATCAACATGTGCGAGACGTCATTCGTGCCAATGGTATTGTGCCTCTCGCCATGGGATTTAATTCATTTGATTATGATCGCCCAGGTGTCGATAAAATTGTTAGCTGGGTTCTGAAAAATGCGCACTCCGGTCAAGTGATTTTGATGCATGATGGTTTTAACAAGCGCGAACAAACCGTTGCTGCATTACCATTAATTATCGAAGGGATTAAAAAGAAAGGCTTAGGGTTTAGTCAAATTTGTGTCGTCGCTGGATGAACTATATTTTATTTCCGAGCCGCGCGCGTCAGCGCGGCTCGGCACTTTTAACACAAAAACTGGCCGCAATATTTATCCGTGAAGTGATAAGAAATACCAAGCGCGACAAGATTTGGACTTGGCAGTGAGCTGGAACGACTAATCACGCGTGTGACGGATAAATCCAATACCCAGCTTTG
>JABDGK010000040.1:0-2433 GCA_013286085.1 Gammaproteobacteria bacterium
TTAGCACGTGGCCAAGACATTCCTTGTTTTGCATTAACCGGTCCTGATGCGGGTTCCGATGCGGGTGCGATGCCGGATACCGGTGTTGTCTGTTGGGGTGAGCATGACGGCAAAAAAACTTTAGGTATTCGGCTGAACTTTAATAAACGTTATATTACATTAGCGCCTGTTGCGACAGTGGTTGGTTTAGCGTTTAAATTAGTAGACCCAGAGCATTTACTAGGTAAAAAAGAAAATCTTGGTATCACGTGCGCATTGATTCCCCGTAACACACCCAATATGACTATTGGTCGTCGACACTTTCCGTTGAATATTGCTTTCCAAAACGGTCCTATTCACGGTAAAGATGTGTTTATTCCCGTTGATTGGATTATTGGCGGACCTGAAATGGCAGGGCAGGGTTGGCGCATGCTGATGGAATGTTTGGCGGCTGGTCGCGCTATCTCATTACCCGCTAGCAGTAACGGTGGCTCAAAAGCAATGGCTTATACAGCAGGTGGTTATGCACGTCTGCGTCGCCAATTTAATGTGCCTATCGGTAGTTTTGAAGGTATCGAAGAAGCGCTGGCTCGCATTGCCGCGAATACGTATGTAGTCGATGCGGCCTGTTCATTTACGGCAGCAGCAATTGATATGGGTGAGAAGCCATCGATTGCATCCGGTATCATTAAATATCATACAACCGAATTGGGGCGTGCTGTTTCGAATGATGCGATGGATGTGCATGGCGGTAAAGGTATTTGTTTAGGGCCTAATAATTATTTAGGTCGTGGTTATCAATCAGTGCCGATTGCTATTACAGTGGAAGGCGCCAATATTTTAACCCGCAATATGATTATCTTTGGTCAAGGCGCAATGCGTTGCCATCCGTATATTTTTGCAGAATTAGAGGCGGCGAAATTAACGGATAAAAAAGATAGCTTAATCGCATTTGATAAAGCCATTATGGGTCATTTAAGTTTTTCATTGAGCAATGTCATTCGCACAATTGTGTTAAGTCTCACCAGTGGTTTATTGGTATTAGTGCCAGCCGGTAAGACTAAGCGCTTTTATCAGCAAGCAACACGGTTTAGCGCAGCATTTGCTTTAATGGCTGATACGTCACTTATTCTGTTAGGTGGTGCACTGAAACGTAAAGAAAGTATTTCTGCACGTTTAGGGGATATTTTAAGTTACTTATATTTAATTTCTGCTGTTTTAAAACATCATACGGATCAAGGCAGCCCTGATGCAGATTTACCCGTTGTGCGTTTTGCCTGTCAAAATTATTTTTATCAAATTCAACAAAAATTTGATGAGCTGATGCAAAACTTTCCGAATCGTTGGGCCGGTAGATTACTACGTGTGTTGATTTTCCCGTGGGGGAAAAATTTCCGCAAACCCAGTGATAAATTAGGTCATCAAGTAGCGCAACTTATCCAATCGCCGAATGAAACACGTGATCGTATTACGGCGGGTGTGTTCACGACGCCAGCAGCACATAATTCTTTTGCTCGTGTTGAAGATGCGATGGTGAAATCCATTGCCGCTGAGCCGATTGAGAAGATTTTAAAGTCAGCTGTACGTGATAAATTAATTACGGGCACAACATTAACAGAGCAAGCACAAGCAGCGCTCAAAAATAATCTGATTTCGCCAGAACAGTGTGAGCATATGGTTCAAACCGAACAAGCTCGGCATTTGGTGATTAATGTGGATGATTTTGCGCCGGAAGATTTGGCTCGCGCGATGTTGAAAACGAAAAGCCAGGATATGTATACAACAACGGCGATGCGGTAAAAAATAATCGGTGGATACGCTGTGCTCCCCTTTGAAAAGGCGTTGTTGCGTAAATCAAAACTTAACCATCCCCTCTCCCGCTTGCGGGAGAGGGCTAGGGTGAGGGCGCCAAAGATCTACACAAGTCGTGCATATTGTATGTAGTGTGGTTGCGTTGAGACCCTCATCCCCGACCCTTCTCCCGCAAGCGGGAGAAGGGAGGGACTCTTAAGAGTTTTAGGGTGGACAAAGCGCAGCGTGTCCACCGACTTTAATGGATAATAATTTTGTGACTACTAAGCAAAATCCCGCCAACGGTTTATTTTTTTATTTGTTATTGCTCACCGCCGCTTTTTCTTTAGTTGAAATCGGTTTTCTTATTCAAGGTAGCGGACTTTACTTCGCCGATTTTAATTTTATTTCTAAGCATCTTGCTATACCTCTCGCCATTCTCCCGGGTATTTTGTTTTATCTTGTTGCTCAAACAATTGTGCATGTCGGTTTTACTGCTTTGGTCTGGGTCGAGGCAAGACTGATTGCCAAGTTGTTTTCTTGCAGTTGGAAGCAAACCGAAAAAATGGGTTTTTATTTATGGGGTATCGCGTTATTCACCATTTTATTGCTTAACCAATATTTTTTTCCAAATTCAAAATTTGCCGACTTATTACATACTTT
>JABDGK010000040.1:2443-21807 GCA_013286085.1 Gammaproteobacteria bacterium
AATCTCAGAAATGTTATTGATAATTTTTTTAGGCGTGATGGTTATGGCGACGCTGCTGTCATTAACGAGCTTATGCTTGTTGTTACAACCCAAAAAACTCGTTTTTTCAGTGATATTATTGTTATTGGCGGTGGGGTATGGGCTTGACGTCAACTCTACTGCATTGCCTGTGCACGATGCTGCAACGTCGGCAAAGCCCAATATTATTATTGTTGGAATTGATTCGTTACGTCCTGATTATATCGGTTACATGGGTTCGCCATTGGTCACACCAACGCTGGATGCGTTTTTTCAGCATGCCACTGTATTTGGTGAGGCTGTGACGCCTATTGCAAGAACGTTTCCATCGTGGATCAGTTTGTTAACAGGGCGTTATCCTAAACTCAATGGCGCACGTTATGATTTAATTGCGCATTCGGCGGTGGATATGCGTAATAGTTTGCCGATTATTTTGCGTCAGCACGGATATGAAACTATTTTTGCAATGGATGAGACACGCTTTAGTAATATGGATAAAGATTTTGGTTTTGATGAAATTGTAACGCCGCCGGTTGGTTTAAATGATTTTTTACTGGGGACATTTAATGATTTTCCCATGTCTAATTTATTGGTGAATACGCGCATCGGGAAATGGTTATTTCCATACAGTTATGGTAATCGTCCTGCGTTTATTACTTATCGCCCAGCATCATTTTTGAAATTATTGCAGTATGCATTGCCTCAGCAACGTGATAAGCCCTTATTCCTGGCTGTGCATTTTTGTTTGCCGCATTATCCGTATTTATGGGCATCCTTTGGGTCGGTAAATTCAGATGATAGTGAGAATCCGTATCAAGCGTCTATTATGGGTGCTGATCAACAGTTGCGGGATTTTTTAGCGTTACTGCAACAAAAAAACTTATTACAACATAGTATTGTTGTTTTGATTTCTGATCATGGTGAAGCGTTGGAGCTGCCAGGTGATCGAATAACAGCAGGTGATGCGTTTATTCCTGGTATTGATAATACCCAAGGCATGTTACCGCATTTTTATCCGCACAGTTCCGCAGATGAAAAAGTGGATGAATCGGTTGGTCATGGCACCGATGTTTTAGGATTAAATCAATACCACTCGGTGTTGGCATTTCGATTTTATGGGTTGAGCACTAAGCCGGTGCAGTTACTGCCTGGCGTTGTGACGCTAATGGATATTAAACCCACGCTGTTAAGCTTTTTGGGAGTCGCTTCTGTGAATGATAGTGGCGTGTCTCTGCGTGATTCTATAGAGGGTGAGAGAGTCTCAGCGCGTACAACGACGGACATCTTTCTTGAAAGCGATTTTTCGCCTCAGGCGATACATTCTGTGCACCCTGAGACACGCCAATTATTGTTTGAAGGCATCGATTTTTTTCAAATCGATCCTAAAACTACGCGGTTAACAGTGAAAAGTAGCATGGGGCCGTTGATTCTTTCTAGCAAACAGTTTGCTGATATTTATCATTCGTGGATATTGGCGCTTTATCCAACGGATCGACATGTGATGACGCCCATTCTTGTGAATTTGGAAACAGGGCAGTGGACGAATGACTTACGTACGTCTTTCGCAAAAAAATCACCCGTGCGGCATATGCTGCAAGCGTTACAGCATTTTTATAATTCAGAAATACTACCTATTGAAAATTCTTAATACTGATTTTTTGCGTGTTTGTGTATAACTTAAATTATTTTGTTTGTTAAATACAAAGAATCACCATATTTTTAGTATCCCCAGGAAAGTTTTGCACAAGCAGGCCAATCTTTTTCTAAATTCAACAAATAGTGTACATGGTTTGCTGTTCGATTAGCAACTTATTGAAAAATAACAAATATCCACTTATGTTCACTTTGTGTTCTTAGCCCCTGAGGGCTTGAAATTGTGTAACTTAGCCTAGTTTTCTATAGCTTATTAACAGAGTTATCCACAGAAATTGTGGGTAAGTTTGTGGTTGAAAAAAATCTTTAAAAATGTCAACTCTTTCTTAATTGAGAGTCGATTAATTGTTTAGTTGTGCACAATGTCAAAATTTAGACTTGAGCGCTTGCAGATCTCTATTTAGAAAAGCAGCCGTTTGTTTTTCTGTAATTAACTAATTGAAAAATATAAATTATAAATGATAAAACCGGTTAATTTTCTTATGATAATTAAAAGATATCCTTGGGCTTAAGTGTCTTTTGTAGAGCTTAATAACAGAGTTATCCACAGAAACTGTGGGTAAGTTATTGTGTCAAAAAGAGCCGTGGTAAATTTATGATGAGTTGAGTTAAAGCAAGAGGGATGAATCTATGCAATTGGCGGGCAATATATTTTATTCAATTAATAGGGTGGACACGCTGCGCTTTGTCCACCCTATGGTTGAGATAGAATCGTAGGGCGGACAAAGCGCAGCGTGTCCACCAATTTTAATGTGCTGCGGTGTTAGCAAGTTGGAACAATAATGCACCTGTTGTCCAATCCAGATCTTCATCATTTATTTTGTCAGTGATTTTGATGTGTGAACCATTTAATTGATACGTGTTATAGAATAAATCATCAAGATACGTTTCATTCGCACAGTAATTGGCTAAAAATTTCGGATTTTCTTTTGGATAATCTTTTTGGAGTTGATCCCACGATTCACTACAAATAGATTGCACGCGTTGTTCAACAGTGGATTGATCCGGTGTTTGCAGTAAATTAAAAAATTTATAGTCATAATAAGCAGCAGAAAAAACAATAAAGTGTTGATCTGCATGTGGCACGACTTCTTCTACTACATGATGTTGTTGAATAATATTAGTATACGTTGCGCTACATGTTGCATAATCATAATTTCCGACTAATTGATCCATTGTGTAGTTTACTGGATAGCAGCTGCTGGCAGCGGCATCTTTATTCATTGTTGCAAGTGATTGGTCTTGGCCCAAACCTAAAAAGCTCTTTGCGAAAACGTGATAGCTTTTTTTGCCGACTTGAATATCCATTTCATCTTCGGGATGTGTGGTGTCGGTTGTTGTGAAAGTAATTTGTGTTGATGCACCACCCATGTCTATACTGCCAAGTGTTTCCGTATCATGTTGGAAATTTTCTGCAAGATAGTTCACATCTAGCCAACCATAGAGACCTTCCATTTGTCCTGGAATGGTGGCTACTTGTTTGATGGAAAATGCGTAATGGTCTTGAATGTAGTTTTTAACATTATCGTAAATAGCTTGTTGAGAATCGGTTGGTAGTAAACGCATTCCAGCTGTGGCAAGAACGCTAACGGAGACAGTTTTAGGATCAACATGTTCTTTTTGCAGTGTATTAACCGCATCGTCGAGTAATTGTTTTAACGATTCGCCTGCAGCTGTGGGATTTTTACTATAACTTGAAAGGCCTGGCTTGATACTTTCTGAAAAAATATCTTTTATCGCGGGGATGGCTTTATCAGCTTCATATTGAAAAAGATGGATTCGTGAACCGCTGCTGCCCGCATCGATAATGGCTGCATAATGGAACGTATCCGCAAAAACGGTATTTGTCATGCTGATGGAAGCGATTGCAATAGTTGTTAAAGTGAATTTGTTCATGTTCCCCCCTTTTTAATTTGAATAAATAATATCCTATATTGAATTTTATGGCAATTATTATGCTGTGCATATAGTAAGAGATACACAAGGTTACACACAGCAGAAGAGGTGCCGCGAGGCTTTCATATCAATAATAAAGAAATTAGCGTTGAGTATGAGTATGTGTCGTTAACTTAATGAAACTAACTCATTATTTGCTCATGGTCATTTTGCTAGCTGCTCTAGAAAAGTGAGCAACGACGAGGTTTAATTGATTTTTAGAGAGGTTAATAACAGAGTTACCCACAGATTCTGTGGGTAACTTACCTATTTATCGACGTACAGGTCTTTGTGAGTGTTTTGTTGGTATGGCTGGTGATGAAGGCGGGCTAATTGATGCCTCTTGTGGCGATGAGCCAGCTGATGCATAAAAGCGAGCTGATGATGAGCCTGAATTACTCTTAGGTTTTATGGGCTTGTTATTTTCAAGCAACTTATTTAGTTGTGCAGGTTTTTGTGAAAGAGTTTCTTTACCTTCTTCCCTGTCTTCATCATATCCTTCGTGTTTTTCTTGGCGAATTCTATTCGGATCA
Source organism: Gammaproteobacteria bacterium (assembly GCA_013286085.1). Lineage (GTDB taxonomy): Bacteria > Pseudomonadota > Gammaproteobacteria > DSM-16500 > DSM-16500 > UBA5158. Next base: position 6,583 of record JABDGK010000040.1, read on the forward strand.
TGCTGATTCGCTTTAAGACGCTCTATACGTTCCATTAATTCTTGAGTAGGTAATTCAGGCACAATTCGTGAGGCGGGGGTCTCTGCGCGGGATAGTGTGACCAATGTTCTGTTATTGTTAGCAAATACTCGCGTTTCACCAGCAAAATGCGCCAAATAGACATTAACCCGAATACGATCGGCGGAAATAGTGCCTGCTTTAATTTCCTCTGCTACGTTAGAAATTGCTCTGCCGCTCACGCCTACACGCCCGGCTTTCTCAGAAAATTTCGGTGCGTGAAACTGTTGGCTAAATAATATGTGCCTCGGATAGGGGTTATGGAAACCCTCCTTGTGGCGCAAGCTATCTGGCAGCTCAGTGCGGATAAGGGCCATCACTGTCAGTAGTTCTTTGATAGCGCCTTTATTTCGGGCCGCTTTTATTTGATTTTGCTGCATGGCCGCTAAGAGCGTCACACAAACTGCATGTAATCGAGCAAGGTAGAGTCTTTCTGATAATTCAATTGTTTGTTTTTTAAGGTTATTTAAACTGTCTAGGGCAGAAAAGCTACTTATTGTACATGTTATATCTTCTTCTAATAGGTCGAGTTTGCTGGCTTCTTTGATCTTATTGATTTTCTTGGTATCACCTTTGGCGCATTGCGCTATAATGCTTGTAACACGCTCATAATATTCATAAAATTCTTGGAAATTCCTGCTATTACGTTGTGCCAGCATCGTTCTCTCCAGGTGAAATCAACAATGTAAATTTCTGCCAGTATGGGCAGAGGCTGTCTGCAAAGTCAAGAAATATTTTGTCCAAACTATATACAATATTGTATTTTTGTGGCAAGATTGAGCTTACTAGAAATTGGCTAATTGGCGATGGTTTATTGTGAATAATTATACAAAATATCTATAATATGATATTATTAGGTCAATAAAAGTATCATCAAAAAAATAATTTAGATTAATCTGTAAACGAGGGTGGGTGTTAACATGTTGAGTAGAATTAGGCAGCGCGTCGTGCTTTTTTTAAGTGATTTTGTGTCGAGCAGAAGTGCTGGTGACATCGACAGCTGGGAGCCTATTAGTAGTAGGACTCCAAGTCAACGTCATAATAAAAGCCTGAGTGATAGCGCTTTACACCGTGCCTCAAGTCCAGATAGCGGTCGCGCTGGTTCCCGTAGTAGCACAAGCTTGGCGAGTGGTTCTAGTCTAGGCAGTGTAAGTCCAGTGAGTGGTTCTAGTCTAGGCAGTGTAAGTCCAGTGAGTGACTCTGGTCTAGGTAGTGCAAGCCCAGTGAGTGGTTCTAGTCTAGGAAATTGCTTAAGTCCAAATAGCGCTAACAGTAGTCCTCTAAAGATTAGTAGCTATTTCCAAGAATTTCTAAACGTCTATAACGAAACATTTTTCACGAAGGTCAATCAATCTGGAAAAATGGAGCTCAAATTTACCCATAAAGCCTTTATTCCGGCAGACTATGCTTCATATGCTCTACATGTTCAAGCGACTCTTACAGAAAGGGCGAAGCATAAATTTAAAATAGCAAAAAAAATTAAGCCGTTGATCAACAATATTATTGAACTATTTAACATTGTTTCAGAATTAGAAAATGAAATAGGCATTGCATTTTCAGAAAATTTACGTTTAGATGCAAAACGATTTTTTGAAGATTTAGGAAGTACACTAAAGTCAATTGGAAACAAGGATTCTGTGACTGTTGTTTCTACGCCAAATACGCCAAGAGGCGATAAAAGTCCTATTACAGAAAGATCCGGCCATTTTATTAAATCAGCATACTTATCACGTTTCGAAACATTATTTCAAATGATTAAGACAGATTTATCTAACAACAGACCGAGTGAAGATAGGAAAGCAGCTGATATTAAGACACGAAAGCAATTATTTAAAACATTTAATTCGTTTGTCTGTCGACACGAACCGTTGGCATGTGATTTGTTTTTTAGTCAAAACAGTCATAACACAAATTTTAGTGCTGAAGGTAGGTTGACAAAAGATAAGCTTGTTATCGATGTTGGTGCTTGCTTAGTAGCAGGCGAATTAGAGTCAGCGGATTTGCCGGTTTCTGTTTTTGCAAGCCCAACCCATGGTGCATTCTTTGTAAGAAACAATAGAACTTTCGCTGCGCATTCGAGTGCAGGCGTTTTTCCAAAACGGCTTGTGCCAGTTTTACCAACTACGGAAGAGTCTGACCGTCCTGCATTACTTAACGGTGGTGGGGTTGCAATTACAGATGAAAAGCAGGGTACTGTTATCGCGCGGGTAACGAGAACTTTGAGTTTATAACTAATACGTAATCTCGCTAAATTTGACGCTTAACTCCGAGCCGCGCGTTAGCAAGCGTTGCATCAAGTGAGCGCTCTCTTACGGTCGTGGCTCAATATCATCAATCTTCTTATTTCCTCTTTCCTCTTGAACTCATGCTTCGGCGTCTTGTATGCGCCCGATTGGGGGCGAGATGGCTGTTGATTAAAAAATTCTGGCTTACATGAGCTGCTAACTTACCCACATTATCTGTGGATAAAATTGTGGGTAAGATTCTTACAACCTGGTAGAGGGGGCGCCGTTGTTGAGTTTTTTGAAATGGCTATTTTTTTGATGTGCTGTTACATGTTCTCTTAATTGCTGTGACTAACTCTAATAAGCTATTCTTTATAAAAATAAAATAGCTTATACTCTTATCCCACATTAGCTTTTACCATCCTTTTAGATAACAGTGACGTAAGATAATAAGGAAGGAAACACCATGGCGTTAGTCGATTTAGCAGTGTTACTGGTAGTTGTATTGGGATGTGCCTATGTAGGTATCGGCACTTGGTTTTGGACTGTAGGCATTGGTGCTACGTTGGTATTGCTCATGCTATTTGGGCATTTGGGTATTTTATCAACGTTATTCTGCTGGTTGATTTTTTTAGGTGTTGCTGGCTTTGCTCATCTCAAAAAACAACGTCTTCAGTATTTCACCAAACCCTTAGTTGCCATACTTTCAAAACGTATGCCAGCCATTAGTGACACTGAGCGTGAAGCAATTGAGTCCGGTGATGTCTGGTGGGAAAAAGAATTATTTTGCGGTCGCCCTGATTGGAAAAAATTACTCGCTATTCCAATACCCACTTTATCCGCAGAAGAACAAGATTTTCTCGATAATCAAGTTGAAACTTTGTGTAGCATGCTCAACGATTGGGAAATCTCGAATCAACGTCACGATTTACCAGCAGAAGTGTGGAGCTATCTCAAACAGGAACGTTTTTTTGGCATGGTGATTCCAAAAGAATATGGCGGCAGAGGTTTTTCAGCATTAATGCATTCCACCGTTGTTGTGAAAATTGCGACTCGCAGTATTAGTACGGCAGTCAATACCATGGTGCCAAATTCGTTAGGGCCTGGTGAGTTACTTGTTCATTACGGTACTGACGAACAAAAACAATATTATTTACCACGCTTAGCACGCGGTGAAGAAATCCCTTGCTTTGCATTGACCTCGCCGGATGCCGGTAGTGATGCAGGTTCTATGACAGATACCGGCGTTGTTTGTCGCGGCAGGCATGAAGGCAAAGACATTATCGGTATTCGATTAACGTGGGATAAGCGTTATATTACCTTAGCACCGATGGCAACTGTCTTAGGATTGGCGTTTCGATTATTTGATCCTGAGCATTTATTAGGAAAAGAAGAAGATATCGGCATCACGCTTTGCTTAGTGCCAACATCGCATCCCGGCGTGGAATTCGGTCACCGCCATTGGCCTATGCATCTTGCTTTCATGAACGGCCCCACTCGTGGGAACGATGTCTTTATCCCCTTGGATTGGATTATTGGTGGTCATGAAAAAATGGGCCAAGGTTGGCGCATGCTGATGGAGTGTTTGTCAATTGGGCGCGGTATTTCATTACCTGCATTAAGTACAGCGTGTGCTAAATTATCGTATCGTACGACGGGTGCTTACGCATCGATTCGCAAACAATTTAATACATCCATTGCAAACTTTGAAGGCATCGGCGAAGCCTTAGGAAATATTGCCGGTTATACCTATATCATGGAATCATGCCGGTTGATGACAGCGGGTGCAGTGGACTTAAAAATCCGACCTGCGATAACATCAGCGATTGCCAAATATCACATGACAGAAATGTCACGCAATATAATCAATCATGCCATGGATGTGCATGCAGGTCATGCTGTGCAAATGGGGCCGCGTAATCCGATCGCGCCGGCTTATATGGCGATGCCGGTGAGTATTACGGTTGAAGGCGCTAATATTTTAACTCGCAATCTTATTATTTTTGGTCAAGGTGCAATTCGTTGCCATCCATTTGTTTTAAACGAAGTAGAATTGTTTGCTTCAGAAGATGCAGATAAAAATGACAAGCTAGATACCTTGTTAATGTCTCATATTGGTTATTTTATTCGTAACTTTGCTCGCAGTATTTGTTTGGGTTTCACGGGTGGTTTGCTGGCTCGCTCACCCGTCAGCGGCCCAACAGCGCGTTATTATCGTCAATTAACGCGCATGAGTTCTGTGTTGGCATTGCTCTCTGATGCTTGCATGATGATTTTAGGCGGTAACTTAAAACGTAAAGAACGCATTTCTGCACGTTTAGGGGATATGCTGAGCAACTTATATTTGGCATCGACTGTATTGAAATATTTTCAGGATCAAGGTAGTCCTGCATCCGATATGGATTCTGTGCGTTGGTCATTGGAAACTTGCTTGCATCATACGCAAGTAGCGTGTGATGAATTACTGGATAATTTCCCGATCAAATGGCTAGGCAAGGTTTTGCGAGTGATACTTTTTCCCTATGGAAAATCGTATCGCAAACCAAGCGATTCGTTACATCAAAAAATAGTAGCGCCTATGCTAGTGCATTCAGAGTTTAGAGATCGTTTAACGAAGTATTGTTATTTTGGACATGCTGTTGATGATCCTATTGGTAGATTAGATGCGCTTTTAGACTGGCAGGCTAAACTGGATACATTACTGAAGAAATTTCAAATTGCCTTGCGAAATGGTACAGTACCGGCAGAAGGTGGTTTCAGTGAGCGTGTGCATGCGGCATCGAAAGTCGGTGTCTTAACAACCGATGAAGCGAATTCACTACTGGATTTTCATGCATCACAACAAGAAATTATTAAAGTAAACGAATTTTCATTTGATTTTAATTCTATCATTACCTAATTAGTTATAGGAAAAGCGACGATGGAAACAAAAAGTGCAAGGCGGGAAGTGTATATTGTCGATGGGGCAAGAACACCTTTTTTAAAAGCAAAAGGTAAGCCGGGAACTCTTTCAGCGTCTGATTTGGCGGTGAATGTGGGTAGAGAATTACTCGCAAGACAACCGTTTTCACCCCAAGATATTGGAGAAGTCGTGATTGGTTGTATGATGCCAAGTCCTGACGAAGCAAACATAGGACGAGTGATTGCCTTGCGTTTGGGATGCGGTAAATCCGTACCCGCTTGGACAGTACAGCGTAACTGCGCATCTGGCATGCAAGCGTTGGATAGTGCCATGAAAGATATTTTATCTGGCCGTCATGATTTAGTGCTGGCGGGTGGTACGGAAGCCATGAGTCGTGCGCCATTGTTGTTTAACCAAAAAATGGTTAACTGGTTAGCAGGATTATGGGGTGCTAAAAGTTTTGTTGCGAAAGTCCAACAATGGGGTCGTTTTCGCCCGGGTAATTTAGTGCCTGAAATTGCTTTATTACGCGGTTTGCGTGATCCAATGGTGAATTTATCCATGGGACAAACCGCTGAAAATGTCGCTTACCATTTCGGGATTACCCGTGAAGAAATGGATACGTTTGCAATCGAAAGCCATCGTCGAGTTGCGGCAGCGCAAGATGCTAATTTATTTACGGATGTACTACCTGCATTTGACACACGCGGTGCTTATTTCGTGGCAGATGATGGCGTACGTCGTGATAGCACCATGGAGAAACTCGCTTCGCTCAAACCCATGTTCGATAAAAAATTCGGTAGCGTCACAGCCGGCAACAGTTCACAAGTCACTGACGGCGCTGCTTTGTTATTGTTAGCAAGCAAAGAAGCCGTGAAAAAATATCAATTACCTGTGTTAGCTCGCATTGTTGATACAGAGTGGGCTGGATTAGATCCTGCAGAAATGGGTTTAGGTCCTGTCTATTCATCCACAGCATTATTGCAACGTTATGGCTTACGTCTGGATGATATTGATTACTGGGAAATTAATGAAGCGTTTGCAGCGCAAGTGCTTGGCTGTGTGGCAGCGTGGGAAAGTGATGATTACTGCCGTAAAAACTTAGGCTTAGACAAAGCGTTCGGACGTATTGATCCAGCGCGCTTAAATATTGATGGTGGTGCGATTGCATTAGGTCATCCTGTCGGTGCAAGTGGTGCGCGCATTGTTTTACGTATGGTTGAAATTTTAAAACGTAAACAAGCACAGCGTGGTGTAGCAACTATCTGTATCGGTGGTGGGCAAGGCGGCGCAATGTTGATTGAGAATGTTTCTGAGGTGACAGCATGAGCACATTAAAAACGTATAAAAACTGGCGATTAGAATCAGACGCAGATGAAATTTTGTGGGTGTATTTCGACAAAGAAGGCGTATCGGTTAATACCGTTGACAAGGCGGTAATGGAAGAATTTTCTGATATCGTTGATTCATTGGCAAATGACCATGACCATAAAGGGGTTATTATTGCCTCTGGCAAAAAGAATGGTTTTATTGCGGGTGCCGATATTTCTCAATTCAATAAATTTAAAGATATTGATGAATCATTCACGATGTTGCGCCGTGGCCAACAAATTTTTGATAAATTAGAAGCATTACGTTTGCCTGTGGTTGCGATGATTGATGGCTTCTGCGTGGGCGGTGGTCTTGAGTTAGCCTTAGCGTGTCATTATCGTGTTGCTGAAGATGGCCCCAAAACACGTTTAGGTTTGCCCGAAGTTAAGCTGGGTATTCATCCAGGTTGGGGTGGTAGTGTGCGTTTGCCACGTTTAATTGGCGCGCCGCAAGGCATGAACATGGTGTTAGGCGGGCATACTGTTACGGGTAGAGTAGCGGCTAAATTAGGTTTTGTGGATGTTGCAGTACCCAAAAGACATTTAGTCAAAGCAGCAAAATTTTATGCGTTACAACCACCAAAACCGCATCAACCGACGTTATTGCAGAAATTAACCAACACAAAACCGGCACGGGTATTGCTGTCTTATTATTTACGTAAGCAACTACGCAGTAAAGTTAATCCAATGCATTATCCATCACCCTTCTTAGTAGTCGATAATTTCGAGCGCTTTGGTGTTGAAGGTGATTTAGCCATGGAGAAAGAAGCGCGCAGCTGCAGTAAATTATTTTTTGGTGATACATCCGAAAATTTAGTGCGCATTTTCTTTTTGCAAGAACGTTTAAAAGGGTTGGCAAAAGAAAGCCGCTTTAAACCGCAACATGTGCATGTGATTGGTGCGGGTACTATGGGTGGCGATATTGCTGCTTGGTGTGCAATGCAAGGTTTAACAGTCACATTACAAGATCGTGATCCTAAGTTTATTGCACCCGCGATTAAACGCGCTTATGAATTATTTAAAAAGAAATTTAAAGAAGATTATCTCGTGCAACGCGCGATGGATAAATTGATGCCGGATGTGCAAGGTTCTGGTATTCCGCGCGCGGATGTGATTATTGAAGCGATTTTTGAAGATTTGAAAACAAAACAAGATCTCTTCAAGCAATTAGAATTACAAGCAAAACCAACAGCCATTCTTGCAACGAATACCTCGAGTATTCCGCTAGATGAGATTAATTCTGTCTTGCAAGTACCAGGCAGACTAGTTGGTATTCACTTCTTTAATCCTGTTTCACAAATGCAATTAGTAGAAGTGGTGAAAGGCGAACGTACGGATCCATCGATTGTTGAAAAAGCGATTGCTTTTGTGCGTAAAATTGATCGTTTGCCATTACCTGTGAAAAGTAGTCCTGGATTTTTGGTTAATCGTATCTTGATGCCATATTTATTGGAAGCGGTTGCGCTGATGGATGAGGGTATTCCTGCGCCTGCTATTGATAAAGCGATGACGGATTTTGGTATGCCTATGGGACCAATTACGTTAGCCGATACAGTGGGTTTAGATGTCTGTCTATCTGTTGCGAAACATCTTAGCCAGTATTATCCAAGTACGGTGATTCCAAAAGCCTTAGTGGAATTGGTTGAAAAAGGTAAGTTGGGTCGTAAAACCAATGGTGGTTTTTATAAGTTTATTAACGGTAAACAAGTGAAGCAACCGGTGGATTATGCGAAACCATTACAAGAAATTTCCGATCGCTTAGTGTTGTGTATGTTGAATGAAGCGTTTGCATGCTTGCGCGAAGGTGTGGTGGAAGATGGTGATTTGTTAGATGCAGGTATGATTTTTGGTACTGGCTTCGCACCATTCCGCGGTGGTCCAATTCATTATGCGAAGTCACAAGGCATTCAAGAATTGTATCAGCAATTTGTGAAACAGCAACAAGCGAAGGGTAGTAAAGCACCACAATTGAAAGAGTGGGATGTGACGGTGGTATAGTTTTAGTTACGTAGCCCGTATGGAGCGCAGCGTAATACGGGATGGTATGCGAAAATCCCGTATTACGCTGTGCTCCATACGGGCTACATACTAACTAAATGGACTTTCGATGATTGCACACTTGAAGCGTATTATTTTCGGTTCGCCATTAAATCCATTTAATCCTAAAGTTCGACAAAGTATTTCTCTTATTGCATTGTTTGCCTGGGTTGGTTTGGGCGCTGATGCGTTATCATCATCCTGTTACGGTCCTGAAGAAAGTTTTTTAGCACTCGGTGCTAACTACCATCTTGCTATTTTTATTTCAATCGCAACAGTCATCACTATTTTTATTATCGCATTTGGTTATAACCAAGTGATTGAGTTATTCCCAGGTGGTGGTGGCGGCTATAAAGTCGCAACGAAATTACTGCATCCTTATGCGGGTTTAGTGTCAGGTTCTGCATTAATCGTCGATTATGTGTTAACAATTACTGTTTCCATTGCCAGTGGTGTGGATGCGGTATTTAGTTTTTTACCGTTGTCATGGCAGGAATATAGTTTATTTGCCAAAGCGTTATTAATTGTTTTGATGTTGGCATTAAATTTACGCGGGATGAAAGAAGCGATTATCGTGCTGGTGCCCATATTTCTAGGATTTGTCGTTGTTCACTTTGTTTTAATAATCTATGGATTGGTTATTCATCCGACTGGGTTAAGCCAAATTATGCCGCTGGCTGTGGCAGATACGCATGCGTTAACACAATCAATCGGTTGGTTGGCGGTGATGGGTATTATGTTGCATGCTTATTCACTCGGTGCGGGTACGTATACTGGGTTAGAAGCAGTTGCTAATAACGTACAACATTTATCAGAGCCGCGTGTTGATACCGGCAAGCGAACGATGCTCTATATGGCGGTTTCATTGGGCTTTACCGCGGGCGGCATCATTCTGTTGTATTTGTTATGGAATGTACATGCCGAGCAGGGTCAAACATTAAATGCTGTTGTTTTTCATCAAATTTTGGGTGACTCATTACTAGGTAAAGTTTTATTGATCATCACTTTGTTATTGGAAGGTGGCTTATTGTTTGTGGCGGCGAATACCGGTTTTGCAGGTGGTCCTAATGTACTTGCTAATATGGCAGCGGATAATTGGGTGCCGCATCGGTTTCAATATCTATCTAATCGATTAGCGATTCAAAATGGCTTATTGATACTCGGTGTGGCGGCATTGGCTATTTTGTTTTTGAGTCATGGTAGTGTTAGTTTTTTGGTGGTTCTATATAGTATCAATGTATTCATTACATTTTCTCTATCATTGCTAAGTATTTCAATATACTGGATAAAACACCGATCAACCCGCCATTGGCAGTGGCATTTGCTGAATTCAATTTGTGGCTTTATTACCACATTGAGCATTTTATGTGTTACAATTCTGTACAAATTTCGGGATGGGGGTTGGATTACGCTGGTTATCACGGGTGCCATTATTGCGATTTGCGTTGCTGTGAAAAGACGTTATAACAAGATCGCGCGTAAGTTGCATCATCTTGATAACCTGTTAAGAAAACCACTCAAACAGGATTTATCCGTCATTCCTGAATTAGATCCAGGGAAACCGACAGCTGTTATTTTAGTCGGCAAAAGTTTTAGTATGGGGATGAATAATTTATTGACAGTGATGCGACTGTTTCCGAATCAATTTAAAAATTTTATTTTTTTAGATGTCGGTATTGTGGATGCGCAGAGTTTTCAAGGTGAGGCTGAGCTGGATAGTTTGAAGGCTCAAGTAGATAAAACAGTAAATTATTTTATTCGTTATTGTCAGCAAGAAGGATTTGCTGCAGAAGGGTATAGTTCATTTGGTGTAGAGCCAATGAAAGAATTGATGAAGATTGCCGAGCAAGCGTGGACGAAATATCCCAATGCGATATTTTTTGCTGGTAGGCTGATTTTAAAGAAAGATAATTTTATGACTAATTTTTTATTGGATCAGGCGGCATTAATTTTTCAACGTAAATTACACTTGAAAGATAAAGAATTAATGATTTTACCAATGAAACTTTCTATCTAAAACGAAACCAAGATGGTTGATTAAATTTTAATCATCCTGTAATATCTGCTCAAACAATAACCCATTGCTGTCATTGCCAGCTGAGGTATCCCAATCCTGTCTTTCCCGCGAAGGCGGGAATCTATTTATAGGCTGCTGCATACCATCAATAGATTCCCGCCTTCGCGGGAAAGACAGGATTGCGTAAGGTGGGTTAGTTAATATCTCGTTAAGGTTGCCGTGTAAATATACAGATTATGCGGAAGTCATTTTCATCGTGGGGGCAATATGCCGAATGATTTAGGGGAAAAAGTAGAGCAAGCGGTTGTCGATAAGGCTGAAAGCGAAGTGAAACAACAAGCGGCTCAAGTGGTGATTGATAAAGTAAAATCCGGTTTAGCTAACGCAGCACAGAACGGCGTAGACCCGAGGCTTGTTGTTGGTTTGGCTGTTGTCGGTGGTGTCGTGGCTGGTATTGCCTATGCTGATTTGAAATGGCATCAGCGAGCTGAAAAAAAACATATGGAAGAAGTGAACTTTGTTGAGTCCAACCATGGGACATATTTACGTGATATTAAAGTAGCCGCTGATCGCACTATCACTTTACCGGACCTTTTTACGCGTGAAAATGGCATTTTACATGCGCAAGGCGATTATAAAAGTATCGCAGACTTGCGTGCGATGGTGAATGAGATTCCATCGGTTGCTATGCCGCCGAAATGCGCAGATGCTGTGACGCGTGCGATGCGCAAACTCCTAGAGTTTTATGAAGATCGATTGAAGCGTTTTTGGCCTTGGCGTCGTGGTAATGAAGGTGATGTCACTTCTGCTTATTTGCGCTCAATGATTTGCCGGTTGTATGAACATGGTAAAAATTTCCAAGGAACGGAATATACGTCTGCTGTTTTAACGGCAATAAAGGGGAGTTTAATTCATTTCTCGATGGGGCACGGTGAAAACCATGAGCGTCGCATTTATTTGGATTTAGCATGCCGATCCTTAAAAAAAGCAATAGATGCACTCCAGCAGCATAAAAAAGAACGCACATTAATCGAGTTGATCGATGAAGCTTCGCCGGAATGTGATTTGTCAGCGCAAGAGTCTTTGAAGATTTTAACAAAGCTAACGTTGAAAACAGAACATTGGGGGCATGTTGATGCATGTGCTGATCCAACATTATTGGCAAGTGGCATTGTCAAAGCGCAGGTCCCTAATGGCGCATTAGGTACCCATGCTAAGGCTATTTTGCTAGAACAAGCACCGATTGCACAGAATATCAAACGGATTGCACATAATTACTATGTCAATGAATTGCAAGTAGTCAAATCAGATGCAAGTCAAGATGCTATCTTGAATCTACAACAATTAGAGATCGATGCTCCTGAGAAAAATGAATTAAATCTTGCTATTTTTACGCGTAAGAAAAAGCTAGGTCCATTCTCGTGGGGACAACGTATCAGTAACTTCATGACCACCACGTCGCAGCGACTCAAAGGAAATACGGAAAGTGGTGAGACCGTTGCGCTAACCATCGAAAGTCATCGTGATCTCATTACACAGCGCATGAGTGTGCTAAATCGCTTGGCTACATTGGGTAATGACACTGTCTTGATTATCAATCTTTTCCGTAAATTGTCTGAATATTCAAAAAAGGAAATTGATCGGCTCTTGGCGAATCCGAGCGATAATCCCGAGGTTATTAAAACTCAAAACATACATTACATGTTGGATACGCTCATCGTATTAGGTGCCGATGTGCGTAAGCAAGCGGATTTATTGGAAGCGGATTTGAAAACAATTGAAGATGATCATGAGAAAAAAACGTTAGTGCCAGAACAGGGGGCATTGTTCTTGCAGATGAAGCGGGTGATTGCTGAAATTAAACATGACATTGGTGACTCTGTGAAGGAAATTAAAAATTACCGCACAGAAACACATTATGAGCATGTGAAAGATGAGGTGAATACCGAGGAGCATGAGACATTACAATTGTTTGCTGCCGTGGTGCAAGATCGTAATTTAGAGTTACCTATCAGAAATAAAAAAGCGGCTTTGGTAGTTGAGCCATTGGAAGATAAATACGCCGCTGCCAATAGGAATGGATTGCTAGTAACTGCACCATCTATGTTGCCAGCTGATCCACTACGATTAAAGCCAGCATCAACCCCGTCAGATCAGTCTGTAGTATTAGAAGAAAAAGTGACTGACATGGTTATGCCAAATGATATTTCATTTCGCCAATTAGATCATATGATCAGTGATATTCGTAGTCGTATTGTGGCATTGCGACAAACGGAATCCATACGTTTTTATGACACTATTTGCAGTGCACTAGAGGCGGTGCGTCAAAAGGCAGCAGAATTACATATATTAAAAGACGCTGCGCAGCATGTGCGTGCTGATTTAGCTGCAGGTTTGACTTATGCGTTAAGTCAACGGGTGTTGACGTTTTTACAATTAGAATCACGCGCTCATGGTGAAAAAAGTCATGTAACGCAATTTGTCAGCGATATTAATGCCATGATTAATGATCCCAGTAATCATTTTATGCATGATGCTCGCGGAACTGTTGATCGCTATTTACTCGATCATGGGTGTGCACCTAAAACGGATACGTATAAGAAGTTTTTAGCTGTCAATGAGGCATGCCAGACTTTCTCAAAGGCTAAACATGTTCTCTTGAATTCATCACGTCCAGTGGCAACAACGAATCAATTAGTAGAGAAATTGCTTCCAGCATCTGCTAGTAGCAGCGCATCTGTGCCGGATGTGACTTTTCGTCAAGTAGATAAGTTATTGAATCAGATCGAACAGCGTATTACGGTGATTGGCCAGAAAGAAGAGTTGAATGCATCTTATAAGGAGATTCATGCGAAGTTAATGAATGTGCGCCACAAGGCGGCAATGCTTAATGCAGAGCGTGATCCAGAGCGACGTGAGCGTGCGGCGTATGCGCTTGATGGGGTGAGGCGGGTGAGTGATGATGTTTTTAAATTCCTGAGTCTTAGCAAGGCAGAGCGACATAATGCAACAAAATTGCGAGCATTTGCGGAAGAAATGGACGAAGATTTACATGAGCAATGGAGTGACTTTATGGATGATCATCATGGTCGTTTTGGTAAATTCATGAGTAAGCATCGTCAAGGTTGTTTGGGTCTATTTGCGCCAGATACGAAGACACGTAAAGAGTTTGATGAGGTTGTGCGGGTTTGTTATGCGCTTAGGTAGCCATGCATAATTTATTCAGAGCCGCGCGCATCAGTAAGCGTCACTGGCCTTAATGTATCGTGACGCTTGCTGATGCGCGCGGCTCGGTGGCGTTATGATGTATGATCAACAATAATTTTCCATCCATCCGAAGTATTTTCATATAGCGAACTAAAAATTCCCTGCACGTGCTTTTGTTTTTGTTTTACATACCATTTACCAACAACGATAGCATATTGTGGTGACAGTACTGTTACATCCAGATCTGTAATAGATAGCTTCCCCATTTTTTCACGGTTAGGATATCGACTTTTATATTTTGCTAAAATATTTTTATAACCGCGAGTAATGGTTGTTGTGATATAGCGTGTGGAATCGGAGTCCTTGTAGGATTTCATGAAATCACTGACATTCCCTGAGTTCCATGTTTGAGTGAGCTGATGAATTTGCGCTATTATTTTTGCTTGAATTTCCGTATTGCTATCCGCAAATACATTTGATGACAAGCAGATCAGCGCTAAGGCAATAATAAAAAATTTTTTCATTGTTGAATCCTTATTTTTTCCATTTAATATTACAACCCACACTCGGTTTCTGATTTGCATCAACGGGTGTGCCATTTAAGATATTATCTAACGCGGTTGTTAAGTCTTTTCCCGTCACAGGATTCTGATTGCCGGGTGTGGCATCATCAAACCGTCCGCGATAAACACAAGCCATGTTATGATCAAAAACATAAAAATCCGGTGTGCATGCCGCTTGATAGGCTTTGGCGACTGCTTGTGTTTCATCGAATAAGTAGGGGAATGTGTAATCGTGCGCTTTTGCTTCGAGTTTCATTTTTTCTGGGCTATCAGCTAGATACTTGGTTGCGTCATTCGCGTTGATGGCAATAAATTGAATGCCTTTTTGTTGATAAGATTTAGCAACGGCGGCTAATTTAGTTTGTATATGTTTAACATACGGACAATGATTGCAAATAAACATGACTACAGTCGCTGTTTTTGAGTGTAAATCATCCAAAGAGAGTAATCGATTGGAGATGGTATCGCATAATTTAAAATTAGGTGCGATGGTGCCTAGTGGCAACATGGTTGATGGTGTTTCTGCCATGGAAGTTCCTTTCAATACAAATTTTAATGGTTTGATATATTATCCTAAATTCAGCAGTTAAAAAGCGTTGTTTTGTTAATTAAATCCGGTATCCTTATGCGTTCCTATGAGTGTTTGATATAGATATAATAGACTAAATTATTGGCTACATATCAAAGCAGCGATCATATTTTAATCGTTATTTTCATGATAGGAATCCAAAAAAAATTAAAGGAGAATTTTCATGAGAAAGCGTTTCGCTATACGGAAACTTTTTCATCTGATGTGTATTGGTGGATTGGTAAGCGTGTCTACTAATGCAATGGCATCCGCAGTCCA
>JABDGK010000041.1 GCA_013286085.1 Gammaproteobacteria bacterium
ATGGGACGATAATGGTTTTGGGTTATGGATGTTTTATTTGAAAGACACAAGAGCATGGATAGGCCGAGGTGGTTTGAGACGTGTTATGGCGGGAGGAAATTTAGAAGTTGAAGTAGCCTATGCGCTTATGCCTAATTATTGGAAACAAGGATACGCGACTGAAATAGCAAAAGCATCAATAGAAATAGCATTTGAGGTTCTCAGACTAGATGATATTGTTTGTTTTACTGAAGTATCTAATCAGGCATCTAAGCATGTAATGGAGAAGGCTGGATTTCAATATGAAAAAGATATTCTACATGCTGATTTATCACATGTTTTATATCGGTTGAAAAATTATCGTAAAGTTGAAGTTGTTCCTTATGACCAGTATTGGCCTTATTTATATATACAAGAATCCAAAAAAATCTCGGAAGTTCTTGGAAGCTATTTAAAAGAAATACACCATATCGGTAGTACCGCAATACCTAACATGCCTGCAAAGCCCGTAATTGATATCATGTTGGAGTGCGATAACTTAGATGATATTCAGATAATATCAAACAAATTAAATACCTTAAATTATTATAATATTAGACGACATGTGATTCCACATCGTAGTTTTTTTACACGTCGACAAGATGACAATATCAGTTATCATTTACATATTCGCGAAAGAGGAGATCCGCAGATAAAGCGTCATGTCAATTTTCGAGATTATGTTATTCATCATCCTGAAGAAGCTAAATTTTATGCCGATTTAAAGTTGAAATTAGCAGAACAATTTCCCGATGATATAAATAATTATGTAATTGGGAAGAATAGTTTAATACAAGAAATCGATGCTAAAGCGAAATTGTGGCCAGACAGGAGGAAAAATTTCCTTCCAGAAAATACAGGGCCTCGAGCCAATCTTTGGTATCAAGATAAGTTAATCAAAGCTATGGAAGCCAACCTAAATGTAGAGATGACTCATTTCGCTCAATACATCAATCATATAGAACTAATGAGAGTCCCTGGATATACGCTCGTTAATTCTGGCTTAATGGACGATACATTTAATTATGTTTTAGAAGCTGATTTTTCAAAAAATGATTCTGATCAAATAATTCCTACCATTATTCAGCACCTATCGAAATCAAATGTTCCATTCTCATGGTGGGTTAGTCCCTATGATAAACCAGATGATCTAGGAGAGAAATTACAAAACTTTGGCTTAATGAATGCAGAGAATCATATTGGTATGTATTGTGACTTAGATTCATTAAATATTTCATCAGCATCTATAAATTTAGATATTCAACAAGTAAGAGATGCTAAAGGTCTCCAAGACTTCGCGTCTGTTTTATTTAACGATAAAAAATCATTTAGTCAATGTTATAAATGGATAGCCGATGTTCTGGCGGATGATGATCCGATGGAATTATATGTAGGTTATATAGACGACAAACCCGTGACTCGTGGACAGCTTGTTTATTTTGCGCAAGTTGCAGGAATTTATGCTGTAGCTACTGCTGTAGATGAACGACGAAAAGGATATGGTACCGAAATAGAAAATTTCTTATTAAAGCGTGCGAAAGAAAAAGGATTTCATATTGCTGTCTTGCAAGCATCACAAGATGGCTTGCAACTTTATAAGCGTCAAGGATTCAAAGAGTGTTGTGTATTTAAAGAATTTAAAAATATAAATTAATTTAGAGACTATTAATGATAGATAAAATTGTTACTTTACCAGGTACATACATTCAGCTTGAACTACTTGATGAAATTCATCGAAATGTATTAAAAACAATTTCTCAAGACGAGCGTATTTCTACATATTCACCCGCGTTAAAATTAAAATTTGATGCATGGTTTAATAAAGCATTAAAACCTTATGATGACTCACGTCAAATATCATTTGTTGTGCGCACATTATCAGACAATAAAATTGTTGGTTCAACACGTTTTTATGAGATTAACCCCGAACATAAAAAGTTAGCTATTGGATATACATGGTATTTACCAAATGTATGGGGATCGGTAGTTAATGTTGAATGTAAATTGTTACTTTTGCGTTATGCGTTTGAAACGTTACAAATAAATCGTATTGAATTTTATATTGATTCACGAAATGAACGTTCCATTGCAGCCGTTAAAAAACTGGGAGTTATCGAAGAAGGAATGTTACGTCAGCATATAATTCTTGAAGATGGATTTATAAGAGATACCGTTGTATGTAGTATTTTAAAATCAGAATGGCAAAACATTTCTTTAAATATTGCAAAACGGTTGAAACATCGAAATCAGCAATAATAAGATGTTAATTATTTTGCAAGATTTTGCATGTGCATTTAGAGAATTTAAAAATAAGATAATGGGATTAAATAGTCTATGATAATTCAAATAATAAGAATTTTGTTATCGTTTTTGGTATTGAATAATGTTTATGCGGCAGCATTTCAAACAACGATTCCGTTAGAATTCAATACTGGTAATCCAGCACCTTACGGATTGCCATCGACTGTCATTACTATCCAAGGCAAGACATTCCCTATGATTGTTGATACAGGTGCAAAGCATTCTGCAATAACTTTAACAAAATATGCATTGCAAAATATTCATGTCAAATTCACTGGCGAACAGAAATGTTTTAAAGCTCTAGATGGAAGACATTGCCAAAATATTTTTGTTATTCCGGAAGTAAGAATAGGTGATTTTGTTGTTAAAAACGTAAAAGGATCTTTAATGACAAAACTATGGGGTGGGGGCGATAGTGGTTTTAAAGAAACAGAAGCATCGCGCAATGGGGTTATAGGGTATCAATTATTATCGAAATTTAATCTCCTACTTGATTATCCTCATTCAAAAGCTATTCTTACAAAATTAAATAATCCTATTGGTTATGATGTTAACCAATGGATTGCTGTACCTTTCAACGGACATTTGCAAAGTCATCTAATTGTTAATAATAAACCGGTTATTTTTGTGTGGGATACCGGTGCTGTGCCATCAGGAATTAAAAAATCAATTGTTACTTCCTTTCCAAAAATACAATGTTCTGATGAGGCACCCTATAATAAAAATAATTGTGTAAGAATTGAGACATATTCTTTTAAAACAGATGCTGGCAATATTTTGCCTAAGACTTGGTTTGAACTTTCTGATATTCCATCATGGGCACCATTTGATGGGCTCATAGGATCTAATTTTTATAAAGAACATTTGGTGTATTTTAATTTTGACAAAAAGTTTATTTACATTAAATAAAATTTGGTTTTTGACCAGAATCGAAAACTTATATAAGCCTTAAAGCGGAATAAATAATTATGCCAAAAGTAATTTCAAACAACATATCTCTCTATTATAAAATTACAGGCAAAGGATATCCTATTGTTTTAATTAGTGGTGCGAACGGAGATCACCAGAGTGTCTGGCCACATTCCGTGGTAGATGTATTAGCTATGCACTTTCAAGTCATTCAATTTGACCACCGCGGTGTAGGACAATCGGATCAGCCTGACGTTCCCTACAGCATAGAGATGATGGCAGATGATGTGGCAGGTTTAATGCAAGCACTGCAAGTTCAAAAAGCTCATTTGATAGGTTATTCAATGGGAGGTCAAATTGCAGCGAAATTTGCTGAAAAATATCCTGATAAAATAAACAAAATGATTGCCTGTGTTAGCTATGCAAATATAAACACACATACACGATTATTTGGAGAAATTCTGCTAGAGTTACATGAATTAAATTTAGCAGAAAGCGTAATTGAAAAAATCGGGCTTCCATGGATTTTTTCAAATCAATTTCTGGAAAAGAATTTTTCCTCGCTTGTAAAATCACATGAAGAGCCGCAGCCGAAATCGTTAATAGGTTTCAAGCGTCATTTTGCTGCGCAATGTGCGTTTAAATATGAAGCTGAATGTTTTAGAAATATTAAAGCGCCTACACTGTTTATTGCTGGTGATGAAGATTTGATTTGTCCAGCGGCTGACGTTAAAAAATTCGCGGATTTAATACCTGATTCGCAAATGATAATTTTCTCTGAGGCAGGGCATTTACTTTCATTGGAATACCCAGATAAATTTGCACAAGTTATTCGTGATTTTTTGGTTGAGAAAGTGAGCGGCAAATCTAACCAATAAATTCTGATCAATACAATCAAAATGGGGATTGGTAACTGTGGGGAAATCACATCAACTAAACCTTGCGAGAGATTATATGCGCGATATCAAAGCATCATTAAACTGGATTACTGATATTTTAAAAGAATTAAAAATTCCATTTCATATTGCCGGTGGTCTTGCTGCTATAGCACATGGATCTAATCGAGAATTGTTGGATATAGATATTGATATTCCAGAAAATAAATTTGATTTACTTAAAGAAAGAGTCAATGGTTTTATTGTTAATGGCCCATCACATGTTAAAGATGAGCATTGGGATTTATTATTGATTACATTAAACCATTATGGCCAGGTTATTGATATTAGTGGCGCTTATCAGACAAAAATATTTAATCAAGAAACTCAAGAATGGTGTCAAATTTCTACTAATTTTTTAAATTCAGAATTAATAGAAATATTTGGATTAAAAGTTCCTGTTATTTCTCGTGAAGAGTTATTGGCATATAAAAAAATATTAGCACGGACTGTCGATCTTGTAGATATTGAAGCGATAAAAGCATCCCATTTAACTCAGTTACAGCAATTTATTGAGCAATATAATTTTGCCACACTTATCAGTCAAGAAAATGGCAATATGCTTGTTTCACATGTACCTATTATTCTCTATCGTGATTTAGGTGAATATGGAACACTTGCATGGCATGTAGCGAAGCAGAATCCACATGCTAAGTCGTTTGATGGCAATGAAAATGCATTATTAATTTTCCATGGACCCCATTCTTATATTTCACCGCAATGGTATAAGAGTTATCCCAATGTACCAACATGGAATTATGCTGTTGTGCGAGCGTATGGTAATCCTCAGGAAATTACCAACGATGATCTTATCAATGATTTAACTCAGATGGTTATGCAACAGGAAAAAAACTCAAATTACGTTATTCCCAATGATTATATGCTAAAACTAATGAACCATATTGTTGGATTTAGAATGCAAATTACAAAAATAGAAAACATATTTAAGTTAGGCCAAAACCGTAATCAAGAAGATCAGGAAGGTATGATTTTAGGGCTTCTAAACAGTGATAATGGATTGTCATTAGCTGATCTCATGAAATCTATTCAAATAAGAAATTATAAGCAAGAGGAGTAACTAAATGGAAATACAAACTTATTTTGTAGATGCATTTGCCAGCCAATTATTTAGAGGAAATCCTGCGGCGGTTTGCATTTTAGAAAAATGGTTGTCAGACGAGATGTTGCAATCTATTGCGATGGAAAATCATTTACCTGCTACAGCTTTTTTAGTTAATGATAATGGTAAGTTTGAAATTCGTTGGTTTACTCCAGAATATGAAATTGATCTTTGTGGGCATGGTACTTTAGCTATGGGTTATGTTGTATTTAATTACCTGCATCCATCACTAAAACGAATCGATTTGCATTCTCGACAGGGTTTATTAAGTGTTAAGCAAGACGAAAAATTAATAACTCTGGATTTTCCAACGAAATCCTTAGATGTTTGTTCTCAAATTAATTTAATAGAAAAAAGCTTAGGCTGTACTCCAGTAGAATTATATCAACACAAATCTGAGCGATGTCTTATTATACTTGATAATGAAGATCAAGTTAGAGATGTTAAGCCTAATTTACAAGTGTTATCTGAACTTCCCTATCGCGGTATTATTATTACTTCGCGTGGAAAAGAAGCTGATTTTGTCTCACGCGTGTTTTATCCAAAGAAATTAATATGGGAAGATGCTGTTACAGGTTCTTCACATTGTTTACTAGTTCCATATTGGTCTAAGCAATTACATAAAACGAAATTACATTCGCGACAGCTATCACAGCGCAGTGGAGATTTATTTTGTGAGTTAGTAAAAGATCGTGTTTTTATTAGTGGAACTGCAGTTCTATATTTGAAAGGTATGATTAATCTCATTGGATAAGGCGATGCTTCATGGATAAAAAGAGTAATGCTTTGCAAGATCTTGCTGCACCAGATGGTGTTTGCTTTGGCTGTGGTTCAAAGAACGTGCATGGATTAAGGATTAAAAGCTATTGGGATGATGACAATTTGCATGTGATCACAACACACATGCCAGATGCTCGCTATACGGGTTGGCCCTCGCTGGTCTATGGCGGGTTGATTGGTTGTCTTATTGATTGCCATTCTAACTGGACAGTGATGGCTAATCACTACCGCACTGAAGGGCGTGAGATAGGTACGCTGCCACGTATTGATTGCGTGACTGGATCTCTTGGCGTTAAATATATTAAACCAACGCCAATGGGTGTTCTACTAATGCTCAAAGCGAGAGTCGAAGGTAAAGTTGAGCGCAAAACTCGCGTGCTATGCGAAGTGTACGCTGGCAATACACTGACAGCACTGGGGGACTCAGTTTTTATTAGAGTTGATGTTGACCATTTAGCAAAAACAGCGCATAGCATTTAAATGAGTAGAGTAATTTCAATGAACCTAAAAATTAATTTTCTAGCGGATTGCCAGCAGCATATTCCTTATTTGGCGGAGCTTTTGTATGAACAAATTGGTAAACATTGGGCTCCAAACGCTAGTATTGCACGTGCAAAGGAAAATCTCATAAAACATGCAAATTACAACCAATTACCATTAACTCTGGTTGCATTTATAAATGATAAACCTGTTGGAATGGCGTCATTACGGGTTAATGATGGCATACAACCTGATCGAGCACCATGGCTAGGAAGTCTTGTTGTTGATCCTGCTTTTCAAAATCAAGGAATAGGCCGAACAATGTGTGATGCTATCAAGCAGCAAGCGTCTATGCTTGGATATAATACACTTTATCTTTTGGCATTTGATCAGACAATCCCAAATTGGTATGAAAAACTTGGTTGGGAATCGATAGGTCTGGATAAGCTATTTAACCACCCTGTTACAGTTATGAGTATTAAATTATGAATGATAAACATAAGCTAGGATTGCCATTCGAGTATCAACAAATGCCCGAGTATTTTGATGCACATAATGTAAGTGAGGAAACGGAAGGTAAAAATGCTTTAATTGAGAAGCTGCTGAAACAGCAACGAGTTAACACTGTATTGGATATGACATGCGGTACAGGTTCGCAAGTATTTTATCTAAATGAGCGGGGATATGAAGTGGTTGGCAGTGATTTTAGTCCTGCTCTCATTGAAATGGCTCGTAATAAAGCGAATAAAGCAGGGAAAAATATCACCTTCATGGATGGTGATATGCAAAATCTGTACGTTGGAAAATTTGATGCAGTCATTACCATCTTTAATGCTGTCGGACATCTTATAAAAGCAGATTTTGAAACAGCTCTGCAAAACATCCACGCTAATCTAAAAGATCGAGGCGTATATATTTTCGATATTTTTAATCTACAGGCAATTACAGACGACATTATCGATAATTTTTCTCTAGACATTGAGAGCTTTGTAAATGGTGTCAAAATTAGAAATGTCCAGCATTCCGAGATCAACAGAAAAAACGGATTTCTTACTTCTCACGACCACTATACGATTTGCAAGAATGGACGAGATCCTGAAATACACACTAATAGTTTTAACTTACAAATTTATACTGCACAAGAATTGAAGGCAATGCTTGAAAGAAATGGGTTTGAAATAATTCATCAATATGACATGGACGGCAATGATTTTATAGCGGACAAGAGCCTGAATATTTTGACCGTTGCGAGGAAGGTTTAAATGAATGAGCCGATTCTTAAAAATAACTGGGAAAGATTCAGGGCTCACGTTGATTTAGATATAGAAACAGCAACTAAACTGATCGCTCCATACACTCAAGATCAAGTAGATGAATTAGTATTGTTGTCTGAAGGGTGTGCTAATACCAATTATAAAATAATTTTTAAAAATAATCCGCCTGTTGTAATTCGAATCTACATGCGAGATGCCACGGCGCTTGCAAAAGAATTAGAAATACATAAATTGGTTTCAGATAAAATACCTGTCCCAAAACATCTTTACGTTAACGGAAAATGCAATTTATACACTTATCCATATGCAATAATTGAATGGGTTGATGGAAAATTAATGCGTGAAGTAATTTTAACAAAAGATGAAAAGTCTATTAGTGAGTGCGTATTTGAAGCAGGTATATACCTTAATGGATTGCGCCAAATAACCTTTCCTCAAGGCGGTTTTTTTCAAGAAAAGTTATCAATTCGTCCTTTTAGCGAAGAAGAAAACTATTTGCCATTTGTGATGAATTTATTAAAAGACGATATTGTTAAGAAAAGTTTAGGATCTAATTTGTTAAAGCAAGTTTATGATTTAGTTAATTCTCATTCGTCTATATTGCCTAATGAGACTGAATGTAACTTAACGCACGCAGATTATGATCCAGCAAACATACTGGTTAAGAAAAGAAATGGCCAATGGAAAATTTCTGCCGTATTAGATTGGGAATTTGCGTTTGCTGGTACATATTTAATGGATATAGGTATGATGCTAAGATACAGCCATAAATTACCTTCTTGCTATGAGTCCCATTTTATTGCGGGTATTCAGAAAAGTGGATTTCAATTACCAAAGAATTGGAAAAAACAAGAGAAATTGCTGGATTTAATCTGTTTATTAAATTTAATTCACTTTAATCCAATATCAGACAGACCCAATTTAAATCGTGATGTGTTTTCGTTAGTTATGCATACAGTCGAAAATTGGGAATCATTTTAAGATTTATAAGAACATAAAAACTATGAAGGTTTCAGAAAAGTGACCGATAGTGATGTTGATCTCATAAAAATTTCAAATGAAGTTTGCTTTTAATGAGGTTTAATAATTAGTAGAAAAGGGTAATTTATGTATAAAATTATTTTCTTTGTGCCAACAACGCATTTGGAAGAAGTAAAAACCGCTATGTTTAATCAAGGTGCGGGTAGGGCTAACAATTATAATCAGTGCGCATGGCAAATCTTAGGGGAGGGTCAGTTTTTTGCGCTCGATCAAGCA
The DNA here is from genome assembly GCA_013286085.1 of Gammaproteobacteria bacterium. GTDB lineage: Bacteria > Pseudomonadota > Gammaproteobacteria > DSM-16500 > DSM-16500 > UBA5158. The sequence continues at coordinate 9,075 of JABDGK010000041.1, forward strand.
AAACCCTATTTAGGTAAAAAAAATGAATTAACACAAGTTCCAGAATATTACGTAGAAATGTTTTGTGATTCTGAGATTATTCATGATGTGGTTACTGCTTTAAAAAAATCTCACCCTTATGAAGAGCCCGCCTATCAAGTAATAAAAATAGAGAATTTTTAAAAATAGTAATGTAGAGCGTCTCGATCAGTGTAACGATATAGTTAAAATTTTCAGGTGTAATGGAGTTGTTTGATGCTAAATTTTCTAGAATCCTATTTTCAAGATGTCGATCTCAAAAATATTGTCATGGATATCATAGGAACAGCAGATCCTAAAACAATCATAGCGCTTATTAATAAATTTGCTCTACCTTATTGTGATTCAAGAATAGAAAAAATTATTTTCCTCGAGCCAAGCGCAGGTGCTGTCTTTGGATTTCAATTAGAATCAGGCAGAAAAGTTATTCTAAAAATTTTTAATAAAAATATTACTCATGATTATTTAATAAAAATGAACCAGATTCAGGCAATTTTTTGCGATGAAAAATATCCAGCCCCGCGTGTGCTAAGTCCTATATTCCAATTTAATCAGCGTTTCGCAGGTTTATATGAATTGATTGAAGGCAATAAAGAAAATGCTCATGAGTCTGATATTAGGGATGAGCTTGCAAAATATTTAGCAAGATTTTGTGAGATTGTTGATAAGCATCAATTTAATCCTCTTTACACTTTCATGCAAGTGTCAATGAAAGATAAATTATGGCCGACACCACATAATATTTTATTTGATTTGGAAAAAACTGCTCAGGGTGCTGAATGGATTGATGACATTGCAGTTAAGGCAAGAGAAGTTTTGAGTAAACAGATATTTAAACCCCAGTTGGCTTATACAGATTGGAGCGTAAAGAACACCATTTATAAAAATAAAAAACTTGTCGGCGTATTTGATTGGGATGCATTAGGATGTATGTCAGAGTCAGAAATGGTTGGAAGCGCCTGTGCACAATTCACTGCGGATTGGGAATCAGGCAATAAGGTAACGCCAATGCCAGAAGAAGGGCGCTTATTTGTAAGAGCTTATGAATTCTATAGAGGAAAGACATTTAATGAAGAAGAATATCGCGTGATATCAGCCTCTGCTGATTATTTGATTGCATTAATCTCTCGCTTTGAGCATGCAGGTGATGATCCTATCAATCATCCTTATCAAGATTTATTAATAGAATGCAGTGATAAAGGTTTTTTATTTTCGTAATGAAGAACTGGTATAAATAATTAATATCAATCAAAATCTAATACAGATCAATATGTGTTATTTGTTAAGCCTTGAAGCCATCAGTAGATATGAATAGACTTGGAAAGTTAATCTATAGGATAATATTTATACAATGAATAAATTAATTAAAATTGTAATATTGATTTTAGTCTTAGGATTCGTGCTTCCTTGCTATGCATACAAAAACTTAAATATAAGTATAAATAATAAAATATCATCTCTTATTGAAAATTTTCGAAAAAATACAAACGCCCCATCTGCAGTATTAAGTATTCGATTTCCTAACGGGGAAAGAATTAACTATATTAGTGGTACAACTGAGAAAAAAGCATTTAAAAATCTCATTCCACATAAAGTAACTGTTGATAATTTATTTCAAATAGGCAGCATCACGAAATCATTTATTGCCGTTATTATTCTTCAATTAGAAGCAGAAAATAAGTTATCAATTAATGACACGATTGCTAATATGAATCACAAGTACGGAATGTGGCTATCAAAGGATGAATTTAATGCTTGGAAAAATATTACAATTAAACAATTGCTCAATATGACAAGCGGAATATTTAGTATTACTGAGGATCCACAATTTAACGAAGAATATCTTGTGAAATTTCCAAAAAAGCAATGGGATCCAAAAGAAGAGTTAAAATTTTCACTTAAACATAAAAATTATTTTGCACCTGGCACTGGCTGGCATTATTCAGACACTGATTACACGATTCTAGGAATTTTAATTGAAGCTATTACAGGTCATTCAGTTGAAACTGAAATAAATAATCGTATATTGCATCCCACTCATTTAAAAAATACCTATTATTTATCTCGTTCTTATCCTGATTTCATAAGAAAAAAAATGGCGCATGGTTATGCATATACCGGAGATTTTTCGCCACCAGTCCAACCAGGGACTGATATGACTTTTGTCAATATGTCTGTAGCAAACGCCGCAGGTGCAATGGTTTCAAATACCAATGATATTATTGATTGGGTTCATGATATTTTCACAGGAAAAATTTTACAACCAGCACAGCGGAATGAAATGCAAAGTGTTGTATGTAGTGCAACAGATGGTTCTTGTAAACCAGGAGAATCCCTCAGGCTAAATAGTCGGTTTGTAGGATTTGGCTTAGGTTTAGTTTATCTTTATCATCCCAAGCTTGGGCCTATATGGTTTTATATTGGTAGTACAGCAGGTTATTACGCTGCATTTTTATGGGTCCCCCAACAGGATCTTACACTTGCAATGACGATTAGTAGTAGCAGTGAACATAGTAAAAAAATATTTAAAACATTGTTAGAGACTGCTAGCTTGGTTATTAAATCATGAGGTCATAAGATGAGTCACTCAACAAAATGGAAAAATAAAGCATGCAAAAACTAACTGGGAAATGTCTCTGCGGCGCGATTATGTATGAAATTAATGGCGAGCTCGGACCAATAGTAAATTGTCACTGCTCAAAGTGTCGCCGTTGGCATGGTGCTGCTTTCAGAACACGCTGTACTATTAAGAGTAAAAATTTTAAGTGGATGCAAGGGGAAAATAATTTATCAAAATATCATTCTTCAAAAAATGTTATTAAAACTTTTTGCAAAATATGTGGGTCAAGCTTAATTAGTATGTATGAAGATAAGCCTGATTATATTGGGCTACCAATTGGTGGTCTCGAACAAGATCCTGGTAGTCGACCCATTGCAAATATTTTTGTTGGATCAAAATCTCCTTGGTACGAAATCACTGACCATTTGCCGCAGTATGATGAATTACCGAGTGAAGATATTGATTCGATATTACAAAAAGAATAAGACGATTTAAGGGGATTTTTACCCTATTTTACCTCTGTATATTCAACTACTATATTCCGTTCTCAGTCTTTATATGAAAAGGATAGGCAGGTGAGTAAATTTTATAATTTAAGTTTATTTTTTATTTTACTAGTATGTAGTGTTATTAGTGCACAAGCAGCTCCTTGGCAGCCGCCATCTGGATACATACAAATTCCACTATGGCCAGAAGGTAGAATGCCTGATGTACTATCAGACTCAAAACCAGAATCTGTTATAACAAGAACCGAACTTGTTGCCGGAAAGCCATGGATAGAAGTAGATAATGTATCAAGGCCCACAATAACAATTTATTCACCAAAAGGAAAAAATACCGGCGCTGCAGTAGTCGTGTTTCCAGGTGGTGGCTTTCATGGGTTGGCAATTGACTTAGAAGGTACAGAAATTTGTGAATGGTTAGCATCACAAGGCATAACAGGCATATTGCTAAAGTATCGAGTACCAGATTCAGGCCCGAATTGGAATGAAAATTGTCATTGCCATGTTGAGCCTAAAGCGCCTACAGCTCTAGAAGATGCACAACGAGCAATAAGTTTGATTCGAGCAAATGCTGAAAAATGGTATATAAATCCGAATAAAATTGGTGTTATTGGTTTTTCAGCCGGCGGATTTATGGTAGCAGATATCAGTACGCATTTTGATAAACACGCTTATGAGCCAATTGATGCTATAGATAACTATAGCAGTCGCCCTGATTTTGCCATTGCACTTTATCCAGGTCACATGAGTAAAAATCCTGATTCTGACAAAGATTCACTTGAATTAAATCCTAATATTAATTTCACAAAGGACACGCCTCCGACATTTTTACTTCAAGCTGAAAATGATCCAGTGGATACTGTCAACTATTCACTTATTTATTATATTGGTCTTAAAAACGCAGGTGTTCCTGTTGAAATGCATTTATATGCTGAAGGTAAGCATGGATTTGGATTGAGAAAAACAAAGCTGCCTATCACTAAGTGGCCTCACCTAGTTGAAACATGGTTACATACAATAGGAATAATAAGGTAACCAACACATGTTGATATTGACTGTCATTCTCATGGATCTCCTTACAGGAATGGAATTCGATCTTTTTGTGCCGAGTTTTCCAGAGTTGCAAAGTCATTTTAACTTAACGCCATTTTGGGTTGAGGCATTGTTGTCAGTTAATTTTATAGGTTACTGTTTGAGCTTGTTCTTTGTAGGTTGGTTAGCTGATCACTATGGGCGTAAGTCTATCATTTTAGCTGGTCTGGTGACTTTCATTGTGGGCAGCATTTTTTGCTTAGAGATAAACTCCTATTCGTTTCTTCTTGCTGGTCGTTTTCTACAAGGTGTAGGTATAGCTGCGCCAGCTATCTTGAGTTTTTTAATTATTGCTGATTCCTATGTCCTTAAGAAGCAGCAGTATTTTATGGCGATGTTGAATGGAGTAAAAAATACTGCTGTCGCTATTTCCCCTGTGATCGGAAGTTATATCACTCTTTATTTTCATTGGCAGGGTAATTTTATGACGTTGTTACTTTTGGGAATCACATCATTAGTAATGACTCTATTTTTTATTCCTACTTATAAGCTGCCTGAGCACGAGGAGGCCATTTCGGCTCGGGGATATCTCCCGTTATTTCAATCAAAACCTTTGATGCTTTTAATGGCGAACATTATTTTTATGTTTGTGCCTTATTGGATTTTTACTGGAATGTCTCCGTTACTGTACATGAAGGATTTAGGCGTAAGTCTCTCGCACTTCGGCTATTACCAAGGCGTATTTGCACTAGTGTTTGCGCTAGGAAGCGTATTGTTCGGTGTGATTATGCATAAGTTTGTACAAAAGAAAATATTGGGTGTCGCGAGTATAATCTACATTGTTAGTCTTTGTAGCATAGCATCAGTTACTTTCCTAAATAGCACGAATCCATTGCTTATTACTGTTGCCTTTATTCCATTTATTATCAGCCAGATTATTCCGTCTACCTTGCTTGTACCACTGTCTTTAAACTTCATACCACAAGCAAAGGGGAGGGTGTCGGCAATTCTTCAAGGATCTCAACTTATTTTTTCAGCACTCAGTCTTGAAATTGCTGGCTATTTTTATCAAGGTTCGTTCAGAAATATCGGCATTATTATCTCTGTCTTTATTTTTATGGTGATTATCTCTCATATTTTTGTTATCAAAAATCGGAAGCTTATGAATATTGAATAAGCTCTTAAAAATGAGTGAATCAAGTTTAATTAATAATTCGGTTATGGATATTGCTTTCAGAGAAAAATAAATTAATATGCATTCAATATTATTTACTCGGTGTTTAGTTTAGAGGTTATTATGAAAAATTTTTCGATCCTGTTATTTATTGCTGTAAGCTTTATATTCCTTAACGTCTCTGCAGAAGCAGAAGAAAAGCAGCCGACTCAAATTAAGCTATATGCGATCGATTGTGGGCGCATCGATGTGTCAAACTTTGCGGGATTTTCAGATACGAGTGATTACGATAACAAATCAACCAAGCTTGCCGATCCTTGTTTTTTAATCATACACCCTAAAGGGGCCTTACTTTGGGATACTGGCCTGCCTGATTCTTTAGTTAATAAACCAAAAACGTCAGATGTGTACTACCTTACAAAATCAATTTCCCTTCAAGACAGTTTGAAAAAAATTAATTTGAAACTAAGTGACATTAAATACGTATCTGTTTCACACTCTCATTTTGATCATATGGGCAACCTCTATCAACTCACCAAATCAACGTGGATACTGCAAAAAGCCGAATTAAAATATGCACAAACACACCCCAATCCCTTTGTTATCGACGCTAGCAAATTAAACAGTTGGAATGCTGTCCATAAAATTATGATTAGTGGCGATTATGATGTGTTTGGTGATGGCACAGTGAAAATATTAAATACTCCAGGCCACACGCCGGGGCACCAATCTTTAGAATTAAAATTACCTCAAGCAGGTGTGATCATTCTGTCTGGAGATGAGTTTCACCAAAGATCGAGTTTTATACCTCTGCGAGTTCCCACATTTAATGCCAGTCGTGCCGATACCATGGCTTCGGCGGATCGGATCAAATTACTGTTAAAAAACACTAAAGGACGTCTTATTATTCAACATGACGCTCAAGATTTTGAGGGATTACCGAAATTTCCAGAGTATTTAGATTAGGAATAAGATTTTCTAAAAAACATCGCATCTTTTTCTTGGATCAAATTTTTTAAAGGTAAAAAAAGATTACGTGGTAATAAATCAGTATCAAACCACTCCCAAGATAATACTTTATGCGGTTCAGTGTTTTCAATTTTTTGATCTTGCGGGTAAATGGCTTTTAGAAAAATAGATACATAATGTTTATTTTCATTAATAAATATATCATTTGTGATAGCAATGAATACTGGAGAAGAAATTGTTAAATTGGTTTCTTCTTTCACCTCACGAATTGCACATTCTTCAAATGTTTCTCCGAATTCTAAATGACCGCCAGGCGGGGCATAAGTATATGCACCATGGCTGTTTTTTCTTTTCCCGAGTAAAATTTTCTTTTCATTAAATATTAATACGCCAATACCAATTTTGGGAATATTCATTATTTAGTTATCCGATTGTAATATCATAATAAGTGAATTCCAGTATTTTAGTGCACTACTGAAGAGCATAGATTTACGTTTTAAAAAATATATTTTTTAATATTTCTCATTGCTCTCTCAACATACTCTTCCTTTTCGCCGACTGGAGCAACATAGTGTAACGCCTCAGATGCAGCTTGAACTCCTTCAGTTTTGGCAATAATCCAAGCCGAAAGGTATTGAGATGAAAAGCAACCACCAGCCGTAGCAATGTTATTTTCAGCGAAGAAGGGTTCATTAAGTACTTCTATGCCTGCTTCTTGTACCCAAGGTTTTGTTGTCAAATCCGTACACGCAGGAACATTTCCAAGCAAGCCTAACTTCGCCAAAATAAGCGTACCAGAGCACTGAGCCGCAATTAGTTGTTTTGCTGGGTCCAATTTAAGCATACCCATTATTTCAGGATTTTTTACTATATCTCTAGTCAGTATTCCGCTACCAACAATAACAGCGTCCGACTTTTCTATATTCTCTAATCGTGACTGTGCCATTATAGTCACGCCATTCATTGAAGTAACTGATACCTCAGGGCAACAGATATTTACATACCAATTTGGCTTCTTAATACGATTAAGAATACCTAGTGCAATAAGCGAATCAAGCTCATTAAAGCCTTGGAAAGTTAAGATAGAAATAAGCATTTTCATTTTACTCTTTTGGTAATTTTTAAGAATTATACAGGGTAGATAAATGGTGGCGATAGGGTGATTTAAACCCTATTTGCCGCCTATTCCATTGTTTATAATAATGCCAATCATTAATAACATGACCTGGTTAAGTGCGCATATGAAAACAAGAGTCGAACTCGAAAACAGTTTTTATAAAGAAAACCAATTAGTCCTTCGGATATTGGAAGCATTGTCCTGCACTAATATCCGTACCTGTATGGTGGATTTGGGGTCGGATCAGCGAATAATATGTAGTTTTGATAAAACTGAAAATTCGCCATATGCATTACTTGGTATGATAACTGATGTTATAAAGCCAAGGAATGTCTATCAATCGAATAACCATTTTTCGATGAGTTTCTCGCTTTCACAATTAAAAGAAAAAGTTGATAGTTGTTGTCGAAATTTATTTTATGATGTTATTAACACATGGGGTTCCTACTGTGCAGCTCGTCGTGGATTGGTGTATAGCCATTTTGGCAGCGAATTACATCTGACGAGTGAGAGTTATGATATTTTACGATCTCAAAAATGTGTAAAAGAATGGTATTCACTTATCAATGTTGGTGTGGGTATACTGGAACGCAATGAAATAGTCCATGATTTACTTACAGAAACGTTTTCCAGTAATACAATTTACTATATAGGTATTAATGATATTGAGTTAATTTTTAAAAATACAGTCATCAAGGAGATTATTGAAAAATTAAAAAATGAAAAATTGACTGAAGATCACAAAGTAGCGTTACTGATGGCTGGTCATAGTAGATTAGGTTCAGAGTCTACAATAAAGAATAATTTATTTGATAATAAAAAATTATTTGATCGCAATTTAGTTAGAGAAGTTTTTAGTTTTTTTGTGTCAGTCAAATCTGCTCCTATTGCATATCCTCATAAAATTATAGGAGACAACGAGCTTTATAGCTATTTAAGCTCCGATGAAAAGACAAATGAGCCTATTCTTCTGGAAAAGGTTCGTCAGAGGTCACATAAATTAAAAAAAGAAATTGACTCTGATCTTCCTCGCCCAAATATCGATATTAAAATAAAGAAATGTCAATTCCTTGAGCTGGTTCAGGTTTTTCATGATCTTAATCCTACACTGACACTAAAGTCATGTGTAGAATGCGTAAGACAAGAAGATCCATTATTATTTGATGCAGCAATGAGTGGTAGTCTAAGTCACGCAACCAAAACATTAATTGATGAAATACTCAATTTACCGCAAGCAGGAAGATGTTTAATAATGTAGAAGGACTAAATAATGATTGATCCTAATAATAAATATCCAATTGATAATACAGAAAGATTATGTTTTTTAAAAAACATTATTTCCAATCCTAATATCCTTGTGGGTGATTATACATATTATGACGACCCTGATGATGTACATAATTTTCTAAAAAATGTTTTGTATCATTTCGATTTTGTTGGCGACAAATTAATTATTGGAAAATTTTGTCAAATTGCCACTGGCGTTCGTTTTATTATGAATGGTGGGAATCATGCTATTGATGGTTTTTCAACATTCCCATTTCGTGCATTTGGTGGCGAGTGGAGCAATGTGCCGCTATCTTCTGTTTCAAAAGGCAACACAATTATTGGAAATGATGTATGGATAGGAAACTCAGTGACGATTATGCCTGGAATCCAAGTCGGGGATGGCGCTATTATTGCTACTAATAGTGTGGTAACAAAAAACGTTGAACCATTTAATGTCGTCGGTGGCAATCCAGCAGTGTTAATACGGAAGCGCTTTAATGATGACATTATTAAATCGTTATTAACATTAAAATGGTGGGATTGGCCATTGGAAAAAATTACATTGCATGCGAATGATATAGCTCAAGGGAATGTAAAAATTTTAAGGCCTCGGAATTAATACTCCTTGAGAGTTATAGCGTTAGCTGCTTGATGAATTCGTCTTGTTGAGAGATTAATAAAAAATTTTATCAAGCGGCCAGGGGTAATTCGCATCAGCAGCATAAGTAATCGGATAAGAAGATTATTTTTTCCTTGTGATTTCATTAGCTTCGCTGCAGAGACTCCAAGCACCTGATTGCGCCTAACAAAAGGAAGTAGCTGTTCTTCATATGCATTAAATGCGGCCTGGTACTTTTCTCCTGATGCTGCAGCCAATTCACCAGCTAACACATAAGCACCGATAAGTGCAAGACTGGTACCTTGGCCAGACATGGGCGAAGCACAATAGGCAGCATCTCCTAGTAGGACAACACGCCCTCGAGACCAGCGATCCATGTGAATTTGAGCAGCTGCATCAAAGTAAAAATCAGAGGCACCAGGCATCATCTGAAGAAGTCGAGGGACTTCCCAGTCTATTCCTTCATAAGTTTTTCTGACTACTTGTTGTTGCTGATCTTTATCGCGTAAATTAATTTTATCTGATGAGGCGGTAAATCCAAAACAAGCTTTTGCAGTGGAATCACCGCGAGAACTCCAGATAGAAGCTACTCTACCTAGCTCAGAGTATTGCATTTCCATACGATCCAATTTCAAGTAATTTGGGACGCTGAAAACACATAAATGCAAGCCAAGTTCATGAGCAAATTGTGCCTCATCGCCAAATACCAATCGTCGTACATTTGAATGCAGGCCGTCAGCGCCAATAACTAAATCAAATTCACGAGTATGATGTTTTTGAAACTTAACTTGCACTTTTTCTGAGAATTGAGATATCTCTTGAATAGAATCGTTAAAAATAAATTCCACGTTTGGAATTTGATCTTTCAAAATCTGACATAAATTGCCTCGAACAATCTCGACATCATCACCTACACGATGTCCAAATGCATCACCAGACATTTTACAGATGATTTTACCTTTTTTATCGACAAGTAATGCACCTTGCATGTCAGTGCTAGCAGTAACAACAGTATCGTGAATACCCATTCGATGTAGAACTTGAAGGGCTGATCCGCGTACATCAATCTTATAGCCTCCCGTTAGTAATGTGGGTGCTCGTTCGACTATTGTGGGAGTAAATCCATAGTGTTTTAACCAATACGCGGTAGTTAGTCCTGCTACGCCAGCTCCTGAAATAAGCACTCTCATGTGGCCTCACAATGAAGTATTCGAATTTTTTTGATTTTTCTATAGATATAGTGACCAACGGTTGGTCACTATATTCGGTATTAAAAACATTTTCAATAATTATGATAATTTATTTTCAGCAAAAATCTTCATGGATTCAATCATAAATTCCAGTAACTTAGGGTGTCTATCATCAAAAAATTTTCTAAATTCAGGTGTTCTGTATAGTTCAGCTAAACCTAAATAGCTTTCTTTTGTTGGGGTCCAAGATAATTCTAGCCATTGATAGTGTTTTTTCATTAACTCTTGAACTTGAGTATTTTCAGGATTGAGCTGTTGATCAACACAAATGACTAATGCTTTCATTAATTTTTCACCATCATTAATAAAGGCATTTTTTTCTTCGTTACTCCAGTGTTTCACCTTTTTATTACATTCATTCATAAATTCCTGCGTGACGATGCCTTTTTCTACCAAATATTTTTCATGCTCCTTTTGTTTTTCTGAATCAAACCCATAGTATAATTCTTCATCTTTCATTTGTTCTTTACCTCCCAAACGTAAAATAGTCTTGTCGATTGTTTCTATCAGTGATTTCGTCCGATCAAGATTTTTTTGAAGAATAAGTTTGTGTGATTTCAATGCATCAATTTTATCAAAATCACTGCTACTTATAATCTTCTGTATCTCATTGAGAGGAATATCCATTTCACGGAAAAATAAAATTTGCTGTAGCATCAAGAGCTGTTCTTCTTCATAATAACGATAATTATTATCGCCATAATAAGCAGGTTTAAGCAGTTCGATTTCATCATAAAAATGAAGCGTTCGAACACTCACCCCTGAAAGCTTCGCTAGCTTATTTACTGTGTATGCCATGTATATTCCTCTCATCGAACGAGCCCACGATAAAGTATTACGTTACGTGAGAGTCAAGAAAAATATTATTCATTATTCACCCAGCATCCATGAAAGCCGAATGGTACTCGATGCGGCAATTGAATAATAGCAACTGGGCTATCATCAACGTGCTTGGCATCAAGGATAACTAAGTCACTTCTATTCAAAGATTTTCGATAAACGTAACTTAATATATACCCATCACCTTCATTCGAATTTTTTGTACGAGGTACAAAGATAGGCTCAACTGCCAATGCATCGTCGCCAAAATAATGAACTCGTTTTTCATTTTTCTTCATATTATAATGAACGATAGAATCAAAAAAACAATGCGGTAATTCTTTGTTTGTAGTTCCATTCAAAAATGCGTGTTGATAATTCCTTCCAATAAAGCGCTCGTCGATGCGCGGAAATTCCATATTCATTTGTTCTAATTTTTCTTTAGTCAGTGATTTATCTTTTAAGTCAAAAGTCCATCGAATTAAAGAATTAGTATAGATAATTCTATCATCACCGAAAGCAATAGCGTCAATTGGAATATCATTCATACCAATCATTTCTAAAATGATTTTACCATCAATTTCCCGTGCATTGACTGTATGCATACCCAGCATTGCTTCATCTTCAAACCAAATAACATCTTGATCTTTCCCGTGTTTTGGTATGATAGCAAAACGCGTATTTAAATTTGGCTCCCATTTAAATATAGCTTCGCCATTCATTAAGCGTCGATAATCCCAGGTCAGAGGGAAAAGCGGAATAATGCTGAAATTTTCTGTAATTGCAAAATCATGCATGAGACACTGGAATGGCAGATTAATTTTCTCCTGATGTACTATTTTTCCATTATAATCGGCAACATAATACATAAATTCAGGACCAAAATAGCTATAAAAAATTAACTCTCCTGTTTGTGGATCAATTTTAGGATGAGCCATCATACTACGATCGAAACTTTGATTGAATGTATATACCTGACATTGTGTTAAATCATTAATATCTAGACTAACGGGCTGGCCACCTTCATTTAAAGCTAATAATTTATTATGATGCCAAATGACATTGGTATTAGCGGTATTGTGCGATGAGTTTTTGACAGACTCATCTCTCACCATAAAATCACGCATGCCGCCGAATAAACTTCTTCTTGCTTGACGTTCTGCTAAGAATCTCTCGGTACGTATCCAACGATTGTTATACTTTACTTGTCCAAATTATCACATGTTTGAAGGTGATGGCGTGTATCATGCCATCACCTTCAAACATGTGATAATTTTCAGAATAAACATACTGTGGATTTGG
>JABDGK010000042.1 GCA_013286085.1 Gammaproteobacteria bacterium
TTTATTAGGCCTATTTAAATTCATAACATTTACTGAGCGTTTACTTTGAATCATGTTTAGCATACAGCCAATATTTTACTATACATCTAGAAAATCCTACAAAAAGATAATTATCATAAATAGATTGAAATTGAGATGCAGTGCCTCTGCCTAGGTAGGTGTTATAGTTATTCTTCCAAAATTCAGCTAACGCTTTACTATTGGAAGCATTCGGCAACTCACCATGGCTTCTTTGATAAACAATTCTTGCTAGTGCAACTTGATAATTAATGTTGTTGTTTAAATTCCACTCAAGGGAATGTGAATTATTATATAATTTCATTACAGCCTTATATAAAGCCGGACGATAAGCTAAATAATTAGTATTAATATCTTGTGCTGTATTTAATTTTATTTGAAATATATTGTTGGATAACCTCCCTAGGCAAGATTCTTGCATGGCCGTACCTATTAAAAGATTAGATGCTGAATCAGAATATAAATCCAACGCAACCAACGTTGGATTTATAATAGTATTCTTGAAATAGTTTTTATAAAGGACCGGCTTAATTAAAATTAAATATATACAAATTAAAATTAATATAGTCGTGACTATGGATATAGTAATTATGGAGTTAGTTTTCTTCATTATTTACTTTTTTAAAATTAATTATTAATTTGCCATAGGCGATGCACTAATACGATGATCACTGTGCTGCGTTTGTGTTTGAGCATGCGTCGTGACAGATGGCCTAAATAATTTAGGTGCAAGTCGCGTATCAGAGTGGCTTACCCAAACAAAGTCATCTACTTCCTCGTTCAATAATTTTTTTTCTTGTTTTGCTTGTGAAACTATTTTTTTGCTTGGTAAATATTTCACAATTAATGCTTCTAATGTTGCGCGCATCTTTAGCGAAGGTTCATCAGAGTCTATCGATATGAAATGTCTGTTAAATGCGGTGATGACATCTTTAGTTTGCTGATCTAGCTCACCAGTTGTTTGTATGTTGTATCCATATTTTTTTAAACTTGCCTGCAGTGCATTGATATCAACATCATCATTAAGTTTACCTTGAATCTCTCTCGCTACATCGGCATCTGGCCATGCACCAATACCATTTTTAGCAAGTTTTTCCCAAGGAAAAAGAGGTCCTGGATCGGGTTTGCGGCCAGGAGCAATATCGTTATGACCTACGACACAGATGGGATCAATGCCGTAACGCGCAATAATATCTTTACTTACACCAATAACAAGATCAATTTGATAATCAGTAAATGGATACCAAGTTCGTTTTCCAGAAGCATCATCTGTATAGCCAAGATTGACGATTTCAATACCTATAGACGTATCATTCAAACTAGTACGCCCGCGCCAATAGCTGACACCAGCATGATAGGCACGACGATTTTCATCAACTAAGTTATAAATTACATTCTCATCAGCTCCAACCATTTTGTCTGGCACTAAATAATGCGCGCTCACTTCACCGTTGGTAAGAGTATCTAACGAAGTTTCAAATGAACCTGCTGTGTAATGTAACACAAGAAACTTAATTCTTTCATCACAGGACTTGGCGCGATAGCGTGGATCGATGCTGTAAGAAGGCCGAGCAGATGACATTTTGATGTGCCTCTTAAGTTAAGTAGGGCGGGGTTAACAAAAACAACCACCTTGATTGATTCAAATGGTATCACAAGGACTGAAATAAGACAAAATTTGCATTACAAGCTGTTCTACACAGGCTATGAATCTTAACTTCCTGAATTTAAGTTACTCTATGTATTTTCTTATGCGTAATTCCGGCTACTTTCAGTTAACGCCCACAGTAGCAGTAGCCTCGAAGACGGAAACGGCGTCAGATGCCATTTTGTGATTCAAATCAAATAATCACAAAATGGCATCTGACGCGGCTGCTTCTATTTGACTGGCTGCATATTTTAGTTAATGCTAGAATTCCCGCCCATGAAATGCCAAAATTTTTTACATAAGCACTGCCTCTCTTGTGACCTGTTATCTCATGATTATTTGTCGTCAATCAAGATCAAAGAGCAACAACTAGCCCATCTCTTCCCCGGGCATATCGATAAAATGAAAGCTTCCATCATCTGTGATCGCGGTACGGAAGGCTCACGCAATAAAGCAAAGTTAGCAGTAGCGCTCAGTCAGGGCGAAATTGAATTCGGCTTTTATGATCAGCGTATGCAATTTAAAAAACTAGAAGATTGTCCTTTGCATGCTCCTGTAATCAATGCCATTTTATGCATGCTAAAAACACAGCTGACAATACATAAAATTACTCCTTATGATTTGCTTTTAAAAAAAGGCGAGTTGAAATACCTGCTAATTACCTATAGCGAAAGCACTAATGAATTGTTGCTCCGATTTGTTTTACGCTCGACAGAATCATTGTATCGCTTAAAAAAACTCACACTTGATTTGGTCGCGCTAAATCCTGTCGTTAAAGTAGTGACTGCAAACATTCAACCTATTCATCAAGCGATATTAGAGGGTGATGAAGAAATTGTATTAACAGAAAATGATTGCATCGCTCATCAGTTCGATCAGTATTTGCTTTTTCAGGGTCCGCGTAGTTTTTTTCAAACGAATTCGACGATGGCACTGCAACTCTATCGACAATTACAAAAAGAATTAAGCACCTTATCTATTCACTCATTTCTTGATCTGTATTGTGGAGTTGGAGCATTTTCTTTTTTTGCTGAAAAATATTGTTCACAAGTGATGGGAATCGAAATTTCGGCCGCGGCCATCGCGTATGCTAATAAAGCACGCGAAATAAATGGTAGTGCGGATATCCATTTTTCAGTAATGGACGTAGAAGTTTTTTTAAGAAATCAACAAACAAACCGCTTTGATGCGATCATGGTAAATCCGCCAAGACGTGGCTTAAATGATTCGATTATTACCCATTTAATGAGATTAGCACCCACATATTTATTTTATTCGAGCTGTAATGTAGAAACATTGCATCGCGATATCTTACATTTAGAAACACAGTATCAACTACAATCGTTACAGATTTTTGATATGTTTCCTTTCGTTAGTCATTTTGAAACATTGGCTGTGTTATCTACGAAAGTATAATTGAATAATCACGGCCATTTACGGCTGCCTTACAGCTTGTTTCTCTTGATGTTGCATCAATAAATCAACTAAATCTGTTTCAAGTAGCGTATAAAGTGTTTTAAAGCTATCAATGACATAGTAGATTTGACCCCTGGTGGACTGGTGGATGATAAGTGCTTTATGAAATTTTATGATCGTTGCGGGTTTTATAATAATAGCTGATTTAATCAGTCTAGTTGGATTAATAAAATGTGCGAGAATTGCAAAAAGTAATCTATCAAGAAATGATAATTTCGGCGAGCGCTTGTGTTTTCTTGATAATTGAATGAGCTGCTTGCGCAGCATCATATTTTCAGCTATCAAAGCTTTCGTGCCTTCGGGTTTGGCAAGCATAATAATGATGCGGATAAAATGTAATATTGAGAATGTAAATTTTAGTATGTGGTGCATGATAAGGATGGTTTTACAGTAAATCAATTAAGTTTTTTCTTGATAGGCTATTAGTGCCGTGGAAATACGTTAGGGCTAGGGTATAATATGGCCAGAATCAATAAAAGAGATTGACTATGCCATCGAAATCTATGCAACAAAGAAAGGGCTGCCCTAAAGGAAAATATTGGGTTCCTCCTTATAAGAGAAAAAGAATTGATAAAAATGGCAAGCCTTATGTGGAAGAAGTAAAATGATATTGTGCCAGTTGTCACAGTCTTTTTCACAAGCTTGCCGAAGAAGAAAAAATGCCGATCGATTTGCTCTATTTTGCATTAACTGTTTATGGTGAGGCGAGTGGAGCCAAGGGGTCAAATGCCACTTCTGTATGTGTTCTTCAAAACGTATGCGGAAGTGGCATTTGACTCCTTTTATTTTGGCTATCGTTTCACTGATTTAGGCAAAGTTCAATTGGTCCAGCTATGATCGATACCACTACTGTGTCTGGAGTCTTGTCGCAATCACATTTTTATAACAATGAATTGGTTGCACAAGTCACGATTAAAATTACTTAAAGGTACTCACATGATTAATAAAAATTTGTTTGGATTATTTTTGTTGACGACAGCTTCAGTGAGTTATGCATTGCCATTTTCAGTAGTGCCTAAGTATGCATTAGCCGTTGGCGTACCTGTTAATAATATAGTTTTAGCATATTATACGGTTACTAATAATACGATGACCACCAGAAACAATAATTATATAAAATATTTACCTCCAAATGTTACACAAATAACGACAGGTGGAAGTTATCCGGATACATGCGGTGCGAGTATTAATTTGGCGAGTCATGCAAGTTGTACTCTGCAATTATCCATTAACAATGCGATTAACGGTAGTGATCCTGAAATAAAAAATCATCTTTTTGTTTGTTTTCCTGGCGGTCAAACATGTGCTGGTACCAGTTCTCCTTTAAATGTGACGCAGCTTACGTGGTCACCTATCAACGTTGCTTATGAAATTGTAAATATTGGGGGACTCGGAACTAGTTGGACAAATCCTGTTTTGACTTATAAAAATGGTGGTTCCAATAGTATTACAGCTACTGCGTGGAATAATTATACGCCACCGAGCCCCTACATAACAAACACGACACGTAACTTACAATTTAATGAACAAATTTTTATTGCGTCGCCAGGTAATCCTGCTGGTGTTACTAGTTTTATTACCACATCCGATGGATATACTTGGGCTGGTTTATCCACTGCAGTTAATGCCATGTATCCGTATGACCCGAGTCAATACACTTATCCATCCAATACAAGTCCGTTTGCCGCAGGAAATTTAGTCACAACACCACCGCCAGGCGTGCTAAAAGTAACTGCGAATTATAAAGCACAAGAAATGAAGTTTTACGCCAATCAAAATGATGTGCCTTCGGGTACGCAAGGTGCTGTACCCATTACACGGTATTATATTACGGATCCATGGGGCAACATGTACATCATGCATGCGTCTGATTATAGTGACCCTGCAGATGTAGCTTCTGCATTTAATGCCGCAGTGTTGCCAGCTGGATGGACTAAAAGTGCAGCTACGTTGTCACAAGATTTTATTTTAACGCCTGCTTTTTCTCCGCCAAATGTTTATGAATATAATTTGTTACGTGATAGTGCGGATAATACCTATCATCAAATTTCTTGGGGAGCGAGCGGTACGGTTGTGAATTCTCTAATATCAGCAACCGGCATGCCCATTTGGGGTGGCCCAACTGGCGGCAAACTTAATATTACACAATCTTTTAATAATTCAATATTTGGCGGCGGTGGAGCGCATCAATATGTATTTTCTTCTGGTTTAACTGGTGGCATTAATACTCTTAATGATTTTAATGCAGGGTTAGGCGATACGCTCAATTTCAGTGGTCAAACATATCAATATTCAGATACTTCATCCGGCATTCTGATTACTCTTTCAGGTAATGCGCAAGTTCTTTTGAGTGGCATTCATGCTTTTTCATCGAGTTGGGTGGTTGGTTAAAAGAATATCGGGGTCCAATCTAAACATAGGTGTTTTACTAATACTATTGCCTATGTTTAGATGACCCCTGGTCTCCTCTATGCAAACCAGGGTAGGGTAAGTAATAGCTTATTTGACTCATTTCCTTGCGTGCTATAATAGCGCCGGAAGAGGTGTCTGCATGAAAAACATGTTACTACGGCATTCTGGGTTATTGCTCTTATTAGCACCTACATTGATATGGGCTGATTATTCACGCCCAGCAGCATGCATGCAAAATAACTCGGCGGGAATACTTTGTACAAAGCAAAGGAAAGCGGATTTTCATGTCTATGCGTCAAGAGATAAGAAATTGGTTGGGTTATCGAATGAAAATTCCTCTTCTTCTTTGTATCAACTTAACTTGCCGAATAACGCAGTTCTGCAAATCTTACCTGGTCTTAACGATCAGATTGCAAATGAAAATACATATAAAAACCCCAATCGACACTTTACGTTATTGACACTGTTTCAGTTGAAATTTTGGTAGGTTGTCGGTCGGAGGCTCTATCAGGCAGAGATGGGAGTATTTGGGTCATATATGGATCCTGGGGTCATCACAAACCCCAGAACCTAGGCCTGGCACTGTTTCTCCTCTGTAAGTAAGAAATTTTCTCAGTTACTGAGAGATTAAGAATTGTATGCCGCACAATTCCGCTCGCATATAATAAACTTATCACATTGCCGCCATCTTTCTGGGAGATAAGTTTGCTTCATCCGCCATCATCGGTTGGCTTGCTCGATGACTCGAAGAAAATAACGTATTTGCGGTGTAAATGCTTTCTGTCTTATTTTGATTTTGTACAAGAGCGACTTTTGGCCTTGCCTTATGCGTGAGCTTATCAACAAATGCATCTGCTAAGTGATGCACACTCACGCGAGCTGATATTTCACTAAATATCGATTTGAATGACTCAAACGATGCGCCGCATTCTGCCATATTCTCTTTAAACCAATCCGAAACTTCCGCTTCGATTTTATTGGAAGACAAGGCCGTCATTTTTGAATATGTTTGAATGAGGTCATCATAATTTTTCGCAAGTTTTCCCATTTCTTGCGTATCACTGAAATGTAAATCGTTCACACCTAATGTTAAAATGCGTGCCAAGCACAACTGACGCAACAACCAATCAAGCGGCATGTTGTTATGCACAATGGCGACTGAAATATCTTTTGCACCTTGTTTTTTAAGGTTTTGAATCGCTTGGCATATGGTGCTGCATGTTGCAGCTTCATCATCCGTGATTAGATATTTGTCGTCTGCATTAATGCCAACGTTTCCCGAATTCATGTTATTAATTTGCGCGCTATCATCTTCGTGTGAACCTCGTTCTTTTTCACCTAACACGCGTGATTCACATAATTTATCGCCCAAGATGGCTTGCAACGTTTGTGTTAATTCTTTCGTACGTTTTGCAGCACCGGCATCGGGTGTCACTAATCGCAATTGTCCTTGATGTGGTGACTTCAACCATTGTTCCGCGATTTCAGTTGCGATCACGGTTAATCCTTGCACGGCAGAACCTTTAATTTTTTTTCCGGTATAGGTGCCGGACAATGTGTGCGGATCATGACACTCTGCGGTAATCACGTGATTGACGCCCGCAGCTTCCAGTAACAAGCCATTTTGTTGCACGTAAGCACCTGTTCTGCCTTTTGGATTATCTTCGGCTTTATCAGAGCGTGCGCTAAATTGATAAGGATTGATTAAGTTGACTTGTGCGGCACCTCTCAAATGCGCTTGTCTTGCAATCATGAGGGCTTCAAAAAAATAAGATGAAGCGCCATTAGTTTGATACTCACGAGAAAGTTCTACGTTATCGGGATTCGGACGTGTGGATTGCACAATGGTTATGGTTGCACCGCAGATTTTGGCATCGCGCGGAATCGTCGCTTGCTCGCCTTGCCCATCAATACAGTATAGTTTTACTGTTTCGCCACGCGCTTTTAAGCCTGCTTCTATTTCTCGAGCGAATGGTTGATTTGCCGAACAGCATAACAAAATATGCGGCGGATTTTTGATAGCGGGGATTTGAATCTGCGCCGGTGCAGCGTCTTCACTCAACAGTGCCGTGATGTCTGTTTGATTCACTTCACATTGCGATAAGGCGCGGCTCACGGCATGTTTACGCATATGATGCGCAACTTTTTCATCTAATGTGCTTTGTGAATTCCATTCCAAATAACGTGAAACGGATTCTTTATGACAAGAAATTGTTTTAACGCTTGCTGATAAATTGCTTTGATATTGATGGTCATAAAAATAAATACTACCCGCGCCGCTCGCTTTAAACAGATTGACCAACAACACATTAAAGTCACTTGGATTTAGCAGGGGATGATATTGTTCTGGCAAAGCAATCATTATTGCTTTTGCGCCGTGCTCGCTCGCCGTACGACATAATTGCAGCGCTTCTTGCAGCAACACTAACGGTGAATATTTTTCATGTTTTACGCCGACATGAATATTGACATTTTCTCCATCGAGTTTTACTTGGGGTGAGATAGTTGAAAAAGCATCGCCTGTTGAAAAAACTTTAAAATTATTTTGCTTAGCTTTTTCAGAATCAACAGGCCACTGACAACCGTGATTGTATAAATCAATGACTTGTTGAGGCTTCTCTTCCTCGGGTGTTGAAAAAACAATACCTCTTTGTTCATATCGATTGCTTGATTGATTTATATTTAATTTCGCTGTACGTGGAATCGTCATCACATTCTCTTTTTGAGAATTTAATTTTTTGAGTGCTTGATTCAACGCTTGGTGTATATGCGCCTCCCTTGACACGCCGCCAAATAGGGTTTCTTTGTGAGGATTATTTGCGAAAGTTGCATAGTCTTTTCGCATTGCAATCTCACCCCAGGTGATGTTTTGCTCTGCATCTAATTCTCGAATGATTTCATTCGGAACAACACAACAATTTTGTGTGTGCGTTGTTATCACACCGTCTTTCTCAACAATCACATGCACGAAATCATAATGGCGATCTTCATCTTCTGCATAACGCAGCCCATGTTCCACCGAAACTAAAATACTATTTTTCTCATTTGGAATCTCACGTCGCATTGCAACTAATCGGTTTAGAGCGCCTTTCGCCGTTTCTTCATAACCACGTGGCTGGTTTGCCACGCCTGAAGCAACATTGTGTCCAATAAGATGAATGGCGAGTGGATTTACTATTTCTTGAACGGCAAGTTCTGCCCCGTATTTTTTTAACGATGATTGTGAGGCAACATGTACTGTCAGTGCAGGTGTTAATTCACCTGTATGATGTGATAATTTATAGGAAATCGTATTGCCTTTATTCTCCGCATACGCTTTTTGAAGCACTAACAATTGTTGTAAATCTTGTTTTGTGAGTTTCAATAGACTTACCAGCTCAACGCCGGCTTTTTTCAACAATTCTCTTGCGCCAAAGTCGACTAACTCTGTCATTACAAATACGGTCTTTACTTGGCCGCCACTGTCACGAATGAGTTGAATCGCGGACATGACGGATCCGCCCGATGCGATTAAATCATCCGCCAGTAAATAAATTTTATCTTGTTGGATAGTACCTTTTAGCACCTGTAAGTCAGCATCGGAATATTCTGTTTTTGTGCCGATTTGGATAAAACGTGGATCGCCTTTGACTTTCACCTTCTGTATGAATTGCTCGCCTTTATGTTCGGATTGATTAGCAACAATGCCAGACACAATATAGCCTCTCGATGCAATCCCTGCGACACAATCAAATGACAGGGTTTTTGCAGCAAGTAACACAGCATCGGATGCAATTTTTCTGGAGTGCGAGTCACTAAATGCCGGATCAATCGCAAGAAAAACTACGCCCGATGTTGGGTAGTCTTTTAAAAATGATTGCTTAGCAATGAAATGATTTAATAACTGTTGTGATAATTGTGTTGTTGATGTTGGCATGGTGTTTAACTCCTAATGTTGATATCAGTGATATCATCTTATTAGGAGCTATCCCGTATAACACTCCGTGTTGAATACGGGGTTATTTAGCCCAAGACTTTTTGAATTAGCTCTTGTTTAGAGCCGACGTCTAATTTCAATTTTATTTGATTGATATACTCTTCCACCGTTCTCGGTGAAATTGATAATTTCTTCGCGATTTGTTTTGCCGTGTAGCCTTTGACGGTGTGTTCTAAGCATTCTTGTTCTCTGGGTGTTAATGACACGTTGCCTAACTTTAATGAAATGGCTTGGTTGGGAGGAGTGTTTTTCGGTAGCAAGCCTAATTCTGTGAGATGAGTGATGGCTTCGGCGAGTGGATGTTCGCCTATGACAATCGATACACCTAACGTGCCTTGAAGTTGATGAGCGACATCGTAACAAGGATATTTAATTGATAAGAAATGCAATAGGCGGCCATCGAATCGCGTATTAAATTCATCAAACAATTTAACGGATTCTTGCTGCAAGACAGATTCGCAATTATGTAATAAATCTTTTGCGCTAGTGCCAGAAGAAACATCAAAAATGGTTTTTCCGATAGCTTGGTCTGGTGTTTGAAAACCACATACGTTCGCACCGATTGCGTTGATGTTGACGGTAGCACCGTGCTTATCTAATAAGTAAACGCTGTAAGGTAACGCAAATAAATCAACCAAACTCAGCAACAGAGAATGATGATCCGTATTCTTGTGGGTGTCATACAACAGCATGCCGTTTTGATATTTGGTAATACCAATGCGGTCGAATGCGATAGTTTTATTAAAATAGGGGTTCATTTTCATGATTTTTTCTCTAGTCTTGTCTGTGGTGCTTAATCGCCTCGGCAGTCCATGGATTAAAATTTCTATGATATTAATTTTGTCATGCTAACTTAAGTAGGATTGAAAGAAAAGGATATAGCGAGGAATCCGGAATTAGGAAGCAAATAATTTACTTAATTTCCTGAATCGAACCAGCAAGCTCGGTGTTGATTGATCTACTCGAGGCAAGGTGTAGGGCCGTATGAATCGAGAGGCTCACGTACGGTTTAAAGAGTGGCTGATGGGGAAGTTATGTTTAAATAAAAAATATTTTGTAAATAGAGTTGATTATCTCTACACTAAACATAGTTTACACTTAAAAATGTTGTTTTATATAAAAGGAATGATCGGAATGAAAAAAATTATTTTATTTGTATCATCGTGTTTACTCGCAATGACCTCTGTGACTAGCTACGCATTTTATGATGCCAATTTTGCAGCAAAGGATTGTGCATCTTATGCAAATGGGAATTTAACCGTTTGTTTCCAGAATATGAGCAATGAATCCATGGCGGGTTATCAATTATTAGGTATCGATTTATTTACAGACGGTACTTACAGTCAATATGTATCAGGCCTTAGTGCGAATCAACCAAATCAATTTATCGACATTTCAACGTCATCTCTGCAAGTTAAACAACATAAAGTTTCAAAATTGACTTTTTCAATTGCGAAAGGCGATGGGAATAGCTATCGAATCATGCCCGGCTGTACTATTGAAATAACGCCTTCCAGTGTTTCAAAATCATTATTGATGATCCACAAGAATGGTGAATATCTATATTGCGATTAAAAATAAGCAGGAGATCAAAAGCTGTTTTACGACTTTTAATTTATGACGATCATTTAAAAGTTATAAAACAGCCTTTGACTCCTTTCACTTCTTAAAATCAGCAGCTGTTAGCTAACTCTCTAAATATTTATTAATTTTTACACCAACACATTGACTTATATATAAATTCTATCGAGATGATCACTAATTTTCTGAAAAAAATACAGCCCGCTAGATGGGCTTAAGAAAATGTTAATACTGAATCGGTATACTTCTTTCACAATTTTTATCCCCCATGATTGAGGTAAACTAATGAGATTTTTTACGCCAGCTAATTTACGAAAATCTGTTCTCGGCTCTTCTGTCATAGCCTTGAAAATATCAACAGCCGCCGCATCAGGATCGTCCAGTGATGTAGGTATGGGAATGATAGCTATAGCCGCTGTTTTTGCAGGTTTCGGACTTATATATTGCTGCATTAAATGTTGTAGCCATATGGCAGGTGATGGATTAACTCCTCGTGAACGAGATGATATTTATCCTAGTAGTGATAGCAGCTACACGATCAGTGTAGGTAATAGTGCTCTAAGCAGCACACAGGGTGCTACCTCTCAGCAAAATGATACGGGTGATAGTTATGTAATAATGCCAGCAGATAGCGGAGCTACTTCCACAAGACCACAAATTTAAAAGAGCTATTGGGGTCAGGCATGACAAATAGATATTTTAAAATCCATTAATCATGATAAAGATGAGAATGTAACGCATTATGTTAAGCTTTCTCCCCAGATTTTTTGGCAAACGTAAACCGTTGCCGAACGATTCTCAAAGTTGTGTTGAGGTATTATCTTGGTACCATCCTGAGTATCTTCCCACGCAACATTTAGCTTTACTTATTCGGGATGGTAACAAAACATATTATCTGAGTTTTTCACCCAAAGTTGTACGCAATCGGCCTAAAAGATCTCTTTTTCAATTACGACAAGGTGTGGATGCGATTTTTGTGAATCATTATGAAGATGAATTGCTCATCCGGGGTTTCAGAAATGCATGGCCACAAATTAAAGATTTAACAACAGCACACCAACAATATTTTAAAGAGAATAGCTTCAAGACAGTCAGTGATATTGAAATTTTGGAAATAGCGCGAGAGCTTCCAGCCAAAACACAAGCCAAATTACGAAAACGGGGAAGCCCCACTGAAGTTATTGAATTGCGATCGCTGAATATAACAGCCATGATCCAAAAAATGGATACCTATAAAATGGCTAACCCACCCATGCAATGGTCTTTTTGGTCTGGCACCTATCTACATGCAGCTAATACCCATAACTGTGCCAGCATTATTTTAGATTTGCTGTACACCGGAGGGATGGGTAATCTGGTTCACTGCAATCGTGACGTGTTAACAATAGCGGGTACATTACTCGGCGCCAGTTATATACTCATGAACAGTCAGACTTATCTTGAAACAATTGCAGAACTGGTGCTTGAAGCCTTAAAAGGCGCAACGATAGGACTGGTTATAGGTCGTGGTGTAGGCGGCTTTATTGAAGGATATACAGGGATACAAAGCTTTTTGAATCTCGGGTCTCTTAAGGGAAAAGATAATATTGCGAGTGTATTAGGATTACGTTTTGTGAGCGCGAGCTTGTCTGCACTTGTTGGTTTTATTAAACAGGGCCCTATTGTACCGTCCCTCTTAACGATGCCACGTGAAGTGCTGAATTTGGCGCATCAGGCAAAAGTGGAAGAGGAAGATACTTTTTCGGTTTCAACCTATCAAGTGCCCGCTATTCCTAGATGATACCCTATGGATTTAAAACATTAAAGATAGTTTGTAAGCGTTAGACAATGTACATCAGCCAACGCTTACTTTTTAACTTTGACACCAAACAATTAAAAACAAGAGAAAACGATCATGACAATAGAAGTTAAAGCTCTTTCATTAGAGATGGCAAAAAAAATTGCTAGCGCTGCTGAACAAAAAGCTATTGAAAATAAACTTAAGATAGCAATTGCCATTTTGGATTCGCACGGAAATTTAAAATATTTTCATCGCATGGATGGAAATAACTTTGTAAGCGTTAGAATGTCTCAGCTAAAAGCAATGACTTCTGCAAGCATACCTATTCCCACTAAAGCTCTTGGGGAAAAAAATAAAAATATGGATAACAGTCCTTATTCGAGCGTCCCTGGAATTGTTCTTCTTGAAGGTGGGCTACCTATTATCACAAAGGATGGACAACATATAGGTGCAATTGGTGTTAGCGGTGCCAATCCTGAATTAGATGGGATTTGTGCGCAAGCAGGCTTGGATGCGATAGCAGAAGAATTATAAATGGAATTTTTTTATGTATGAAATAGCAATTACCCATGATGTAAATGATGCTGAGATAAAAATTATTCAGCAAGGATTGATTGAATCGAGCAAGAAAATTCTTGGCAGCACAGATTTCATGGAAAAATCATTTTCTGTACTGTTAAAAAACGAAAACAACAACATTAGTGGCGGGTTATTAGCACGATTTGACTTAGAGTCTATTTATATCGATATGTTATGGGTTAATGAAAGTGCCAGAAATCAAGGGTATGGCACACAGTTATTAACTATGGCTGAGAAAGAAGCATGTAAGTTGCGATGCCGGTACTCGACATTAGATACATATGATTTTGAGGCTGAAGAATTTTATCTTAAAAATGGATATGAACGATTCGGAGAAATTAAAAATTATTGGCTCAATCATTCAAGAATATTTCTTAGAAAAAAATTAAATTCCGACTAAAAATATCAGGTGAATAGAATGAACTACATTACACCACCAAACTTACGTCCCGGTGACACAATCGGATTAATTGCTCCTTCTAGTCCGTTACAGCCTGGTCGGCTTGAAGCAGGTACACGTTACTTGATGCAAAAAGGTTTTAAAGTCAAAGCAGGCCGACATCTTCACGATAGTGAACGCTTTCTTGCTGGCACAGATGAACATCGTGCGGCAGACATCATGGAATTCATCCAAAATACAGAAATAAAAGCTATTATAGCTACTGCTGGTGGTTATGGTTCGCAACGGCTTTTACCTTTACTTGATTTTGATCTTATACGGGAAAATCCAAAAATCATCACGGGATTTAGTGATACCACAGCATTGCAGTTAGGTTTATTGAAAATGGCGGGTATAATTTCCTATACTGGATTTACTTTTCGCGATGTTGATAAACCTGAAATAGATGCGCTAGTGGATGAAACACTACTCGCAAATCTTACAGGTAAATCAATTACAGTTGAAGAAGGTACTGCTGTCAACACGGGCACGGTCAAAGCACCACTTGTAGGCGGAAATTTGGAGTGTTTGATTTCTTTGATGGGCACTCCTTATCAACCTGATTATCATGGCTGCATTTTATTGCTTGAAGATGTGTTTGCAGAGCCATTCCAAACAGATGCACGACTTTCGCAATTACATTTAGCTGGTATTTTTGATCAGGTTGCGGGAGTTATTTTTGGTATATTTGAAAACTGTATCGCCCAGCACCATCCTGAACGTGACGGCACAATTCTCGATGTTGTTTCTGAATGGTCAAAGAAGATAAAAGTTCCTACAATAAAAAATTTTCCGTATGGGCATATTGATCGTCGGTGTGTATTACCTGTAGGAAAGTTAATTCAGCTAGATGTGCGCAAAGAAAAAGCTAGGGCGACTTTCTAGCAAAAATTTTTTAAAAAAACATTGCATTCGTGAAGGTATAAAAGAGGATTCAAATGAGAAAACGGAAAACCATAACCCCCAAAAATTAGACTGAAAGTTCTTGAAAACGATAACTATGCAATTAAAAGGGTAGACAGCCAAAAATGACACAGACAATCTACTCATCTCAGGGTTGCAAATAATTGAGAAAGAGCTGGATCCTGAATCTGCAACTAGTTGTTTGTAGTCGAGTAACCTATAAACAAACAGCAAAGGAAAAAATAATGGCGGCATTCGATATACAAGTAATTCCGGCCAGCATAGACCAAAGGCCTATAATCAAGCAGCTTCTTGAGTTATATACTTATGAAATGACAGACTTAGTTGATTTTGATATTAAGGGTAATGGCTATTTTGGTTATGACGAACTTCCTCTTTACTGGAAAGAATCTAACAGATATCCCTACTTGCTTTACGTTAACAAAAAACTAGCTGGGTTTGTGTTAATTCAAAAAGGATCGCCGATTGAAATTGACCCTGAAGTTTGGGATGTTGCAGAGTTTTTCATTATGCGTAAATTTCGGAATAAAGATGTAGGTCAATTTGTCGCGCAACAGATTTGGAGGAGCCTAAAAGGTCGATGGCAGGTACGTGTTTGGGATAACAATAAAATAGCGCATGCATTCTGGGAAAATGTGATTGCGAAATTTACAAGCAACTCCGTCATACCGACCAAGAGAGAATATCAGGGTCATCACGGACTTCTAGTATATAAATTTGATTCCTTATAACGTGGATGCATATCCGCAAACGCTTACGAAGAACACCTCGAAACACCGGGGGTTAATACAACCTCAGGAAATTATTTTCGTAAATCATTTTTCCTGTTTAAATTTCCGAACACATTTAGAAAATGTAAAAGTTGCTATTCGTATTTTGAAGGAAAAAATTAATGAGTGAAAAGTCATAAAACGACTGCTGGCCCCTTTGGTTTTCTAGCTAGCCTTGACTTCCAAACAAATCGTTTTTAATTTATCAACAAACCGAAATACATCTAAGAAAGTTGTGTAGAGTCCCATCGGTGCTACTCTCACTAAATCGTCTCGGACATCGCAAATGATGCCTTGTTGATAAAATATTTTTTCTAGTGAAATTGTTTTATCGGCATGTTGTAGGCGTAGTGATAACTGGCAGCCTCTTTCATCTGGATGTTTTGGTGTTATGATTTGGATGTCAGTGGGTAATTCAGTTTGAATTAATTGCTCCAGATAAGCGACTAAGCGCTGATTTTTTTCTCTTAACGCATTGTAATCTACGGTATCAAACACAACCAAAGCTCGTTGAAGAGCCGCTAATAAAAAAATACCTGAATTGCTCATTTGCCAACTTTCAGCAGTGGGTATTGGATCGAAAGTAGTGGGCATTTGGAAGCGGGTTAATTTATTGTGCCCCCACCAACCGGCTAAACGCGGCATCGTAGGATCAGTCAGATGTTTTTCGTGAACATATAAACCAGCGATAGCACCTGGACCCGCTGATAAATATTTATAGCTGCACCATACAGCAAAATCGACTCCCCAATCGTGTAACGCGAGTGGCACATTACCAATAGCATGTGCTAAGTCGACGCCCATTTTACAACCTGCTGCATGCGCAAGCTGTGTGATTTCCGCAATATTAAAATATTGTCCTGTTAAATAGTGCACCGCTTCAATCCAAACAATTGCTGTAGATTCGCCATGTTCCGCGATCACATTTTTAAAAGCTTGCAGATCAATATAGCCTTGTGCGTCTGGTCTTATTTCGATAATAGCATCATCTAAATTAAATGGATCAACTTGCATAAATTCACGCAGCGTTTCAAAGCGTTGTTTAACTTGAGATGCAATCGCATACGTATCAGAAGGAAAACCCAGCAAACGAAGCACTTTAAACCGTGTTGGTGTTGGTCGATAAAATGAAATAAAAGTTGCATGTAGGTTGGTTGTCAGAGTTCCTGTGGCGACGACTTCTTCTGGTTTTGCTCCCACTAAGCGAGCCAGTGAATGCGTGACGCGTTCATTATAAACAATCCAAGGGTGGGCTTGATGAAAATGGCCCCGCACGCCTAATCGACCCCAGTTTTCACATTCTTTCTGGAGTTCTGCATCAATATTTTTAGGCTTGGGGCCCAGTGAATTACCATTTAAATAAATTGCGGTCTGGCCTTTCTCATCCAGTGGCATATCAAATAGATGGGCTAATGATATAAACGGATCGTCATGGTCAAGTTCGATCGCATCTGCAACTAGATTCTTCGTCATGTTTTATCTCATTTTATGATTTTAATAACGTAAAAAATAACAATACAAAACTGATAGCCAATAGCAGCCATAACAATGGCTTGCCGCCACTAACAGAATAAGGCAATGGCTGCTTCTTTTTGGTATAACGTAGAAACCACACAATCATACCTGGCAAAATCAGTACTTGGATGATCGCCAGCGTTCCAGCAATCGATAAACCCGCTAGAAATGCTTTAGGATAAAATAGCACAGCGCCCATAGCGGGAAGATAAGCAATTACATAAACCCACGGGGATTTTTTTTGGTTTTTATATAAAGCTAATCCATCGGCAAGAAAGTCTGTCAAGCTAATCGAATTCGCCAAGAATGATGTAATAATGCAAATGGCACTAAAAAAATTAGTAGCTTGCGTAATCCATGGAATATGTAACGACTCGCTTAATGCAGATTGCAAATCAGAAACAGGATGATTTGATGTTGCCATTTGTGCTAATCCGAACTGTCCTTCATAAGGCACCACCGAAAAAACAACAGTGATCCATAGCACGTAACACAACAAAGGAATCAATGTTCCCCAAAAAATTATTTTTTTAATTTTTATGACATCACTATGATAATAACTCCGTAAACTGGGAATGAGCGTTGCAAAACCGAATGACGTAATCACAATAATCAATAATGTTGCCGATACGGATTTTTGCGGCACAATAGAGATAATATTGCTATTGAAATGCGCGGTGATACCAATGACAGCTGTCGCAAAAATCACAGCCTTCGCTATCATCAAGAGTCTATTGGTATGATCAGTGATATGGATCCCCAGAGAAACAATAAATCCAAAGACCGCTAAAAAACTGATTGATGCAGCCCAAGTTGGTAGCGTGACGCCTATATACTGAAAATTTGTTTTTATTAAATCGCCACCGCCGGAAATATAAGCGGAAATAAGTGAGTACATCACCAATAAATTACAAACCCAGGCGACGCCGACACCCCACTTCCCTAAAGCGATACGTGACATAGAAATTAAATTTGCGCCAGAGGGTAATGCTAAATTGGCCTCTAAAAAATAATACGCGCCTAGTGTCATTAACAACCAAAATAAAAAAAGGATACCCATCGCGCATGGCAAACCGAGCTGTGCAGTCGCTACGGGGAGCGCCAATATACCTGCACCGATGACATTGCCTACGACCAATAATATCCCACCGAAGAGGGAGGGGGTGTTATTTATGCGATTTGACATGGGATTCCCAAAAGAATAAAGATTTAGAATTTAATGAGTGAAAAGTCATAAAACAACCCATTTTGTTTTTTAATCCCAAACAGCTAGCTTGATATGTTTGCGGATAGTTTCATCCTTCGTTAGTAATCGCATATGAGTGCAAGTCGCATTGGCAGCGATTAAACGATCAAATGGATCTCGTGTCCAATTAAAGGCAAGAGCTTTATTAACGACCTCTTCAAAAGGCGTGTCACAGATGCTTAGCCCAATCTGAGTTTGCAAATGGCGAATAATTTCTTGTGCAGAAGGTCTTATTCGCTCTATTTCCTGTAGATAACAAAGCTCTAGTTTAACAATAGGGGATATACAAATATCGTTATCTTCTATTAGCTCTATGGCTTTTCGGCTTAATTTTTCTGTAAGTCCTGCATATAGCCAAACAATGACATGCGTATCCAAATAGATCATAAGCTTTTATCTTCCCATTCAGATGACCAGTCCATATGAACGATACTCTCTGGGTCGCCTTTAATTGTGCTGGGATGTTTAACTAAGCGCTCAAGTCTACTTTTCTTTTTTTCAGGGACTAATCTGATTTTTACGCCCTTGCGTTCAATTTCAATAGGTACGCCAGTTTTAATGACTTCATCGACAATCTTATACAAATTAGCGCGAAATTCTGTTAATGAAAGAGACATGTTATCCTCACTTATGTACGTACGTTAAATATATATGTACGTACGTATAGTATAGATGCTACATAGTAAAAGTTCAAACAGAGCATGAGAATTTTGATACATGGGGATTATAGTGTATATTAATTAATCGGTTATATTTGTCGAAGGGCGCGTATTCATTCACTCTTTCCTTGATATAGCAAGATTGTCTATTAAAATCACAATCTATTTTGTTTATCATCTCGAAAGATAGAATATGCATACCGACAGACCGCCCACAAGACACCAACATCCTAATCAAACACGCTACTTGGGTAGGCGAGAGTTATTCCCGAGCGATATCAGTTCATTGCATCGTCGCATAACGATTTCTTTAACACAAAAAGCTGCATTGTTATACTCGAAAAAAGTGATAAAGTTCTTAGTGATTTCCAGAATGAAAAATATTTCGTTGGGTTAAGATGTGCTGCTTTGTTCCAAGATAAAAATCAATATTATGTTATTTTAATACCAAACCTAGGTACGCAGAATTATAGCAAAGCATTATTCCAATCATGGGAAGCATTGATACGAGGCGCCATTATCCAACATACACACGGAGCAGAGATGGAGCCAGATATAACAAAAGAATATCAATATAAGCTCAGGCAATTTCCTATTGTGGATTTGCCAGGCGTTGGGAAATCACGGGATCATTGACATCATGTGACGATCGCATAGTGACTACTTCCTTTTAGTTAGAGTAATCATTATAGAAATGGAAATATTAAGCATTTCTGAAGGCATCAGAATTAGCAAATGAGGGTTATTAATTTCACTAGAAATTTTTTTTAGGGCAGATCCTAACCGAGGGAGTTGCTTTTCTTGATTGAGTCGCGTTCTTTATCAAGTTGCTCAATGCGTTGTAATGTCCAACCTCTGCCGATAACAGCAAATAGACTGAGCATGCAACCTTGTGGTGTGCCGCGGAAGAAAGCTTTCATTCCTTCATGACGGTAAATATGCTTGATCACGGCAAGCGGTCGAGTGACTTTAATGGGACGGTCACCGGTTACTTTGTTATACATCACATCCAGCGCATTCATGATGGGCGCATTGACAATAGCAATGGTTGCATCACAGCCGACGACAGCAAGAGAGCCTGCTGATTTATCGTAACCATGATCATGCAACAGTTTCATCATTAAGCCATGTTGCGTTAGAAAGCTCATCCATCCATAACCGTATTTCATCATGTTAAAGAAAGATCCTTGCCAAAGCGATTTTACATTAGGTATTGTTTGGTACGCTTGCCAGGCGGAGAGTTGCTTGCCATGCCGTTGTTCGTATGTCACTTGAATATTGCTAAGCTTGTCTGCGGGGCCATATAATGCGATATCACTTGCTGCTATGAGAGTGGCATCAATGGATTGTTTAATTAACTCAGATGATTGCCACGCTACAGGTAATTGTGTGTTTAGCCATGGATTAACATGCGTCAGCAAAAAGAATCGTGAATATTCTCGCAATCCTGCTTTCTCTGCATTTAAGTTACTGCCTGTCAGGAAAGAATGCTTTTTTTTATGAATATCTTTCGCAATTGCAACAAAGCTGCCAGGTGATGTATGGCCAGGCATATTTTTAATTTGCTGAACTTGCTTAAAAGGTTGTGAGAGATATGATGCGGCACATTTAGTTAAGGCAGCCAATGAGCAGGTAAGAAATGTGTAGGGGACGCCACTCATTTCAAGCGAATAAAATAACTTACTCATATTGCTTGTTTCTGGCTGTTTTGTCACATCATTGCGATTATGCATCCACGCGCTCTCATGATTATTATTTAATCAATTAATAATATAATGCTTTTATTTTATCATCCCTGCTATTACTATGTACAGAAACTGTCAATTCAAAACCAGGGTAGTTTGTTCATGGCCATCAGTCAGACTGCGAAATCTTATCAAGTATTAGCGCAACAACATAGAGAGCTTTTACAGCAAGAAATAGAGCGATTGTCTTTGCATGTAGACTGGGATAGAAA
The DNA here is from genome assembly GCA_013286085.1 of Gammaproteobacteria bacterium. Lineage (GTDB taxonomy): Bacteria > Pseudomonadota > Gammaproteobacteria > DSM-16500 > DSM-16500 > UBA5158. Next base: position 20,981 of record JABDGK010000042.1, read on the forward strand.
AAAGCTAGCAGCATTTCAGCTGGCGCAATTAAAATCTTTGTTATCTTATGCAAGACAACATAGCCAATTTTATCGTCGACATCTCGCATCTCTTAATATTGAGAAAATGCATAGTATTCATGATCTCCATCGCATTGAGCCAATGACGAAGTCAGATGTCATGAATAATTGGGATGAGATGGTGTGTACGCCGCATCTGACATTACAGGAAGCAAGGCAGCATTTAGCATCACTCAAACACGATCAATACTTCAAACAACAGTTTCATATTCTCTCAACAAGCGCATCGTCTGGAAAGCCAGGTATTTTTGGTTATGGTTGGGAAGAGTGGCCGACTTATCTAGCGGGATCACAGCGATGGATTAATGCAGTAGCTAGAAAACAAGGCATCACAATGGAGACGGCTGTCTCTGTTCAAGTTGGCCCTCATATTGCGAATCATATGACTGC
>JABDGK010000043.1:0-20341 GCA_013286085.1 Gammaproteobacteria bacterium
TTTGTTCTTGCTATAAGTGGATGGGCTGTGGTGAAGGCATTTCCTTTATGTATATCAACCCTGATTTGTTTAAAAAACTCAAGCCTGTATTTGTTGGTTGGCGCAGTATTCAATCATCAATGAGTTTTAATAATCAAAGAAATTATTACCAAGATGCTCGTGTATTCGAATTGGGTTGGGATAACATGACATCATTTGCTGGTTTTGCCAAAGCACTAGAAATAGTTGAACAAATTGGCATTGAAAATATTGCAGAGAGAGTCATTGAGTTATCAACTTATTTGCTTGAGTCGTTAAATAAAAATCACATTCCTCATTTAACTATTGTAGATAAAGAGCATGTCTCAGGCAATGTATTGATCGGTCCATTCAAAGATTCTCTTGCTATTGTTGAAATGCTGAAAAAAGAAAATATTTGGGTGAATGCTAGAGGCAATGGCATTCGTATTTCATTGCATTTTTATAATAATGTCGGGGATATCGATAACCTTATCAATGTGATGAAAAATATCCATAGTGAAAATGTAAATTGATTCTAAGCGAGAGATTTAATGACTACTAATAAACGTGAAATACCTACAATTGATGTGTCAGCGTTAGCAACAGCTAAATCACATAAAGAATTATTAGTGTTGGCTAAAACTGTTTATGAAGTCTATTCGACTGTTGGCTTTGCTTATATTGTTAATCATACTATTGCGCCAACGCTTTTTGATGCGATATTCGAAGAATCACGTCTTTTTCATCATTTACCGGAAGAAGAAAAATCAAAGATTTTGCAAAATGAATTTTATCGTGGTTATATGCCATTTGGTGCATCAAAATTAAAAGTATCAACGCTTGGGACCGCTGTAAAGCCCAACCAAAGCGCTGCGTTTATTCTGATGCAAGAAGTTGATAAAGCTGATCCTGATTATATTAAAGGGACCAACTTAGCAGGGCCTAATCAATGGCCATCGGCAGCATTATTGCCGAATTTCGAATTTACCTTGCGACATTATCGTGAAGAGATGACGGTATTGGCAAAAAATCTCGTTCGGTTGTTTGCATTAGCGCTAGGCGAGGATTATTATTCTTTCGATCATTATTTTAATCATCCTACCAATTACCTGCGTTTACAATATTATTCAGCACAACCCGATGTTATCCCCGCAGACCAATATGGCATTGCTCCTCATACCGACTATGGTTTCTTTACATTATTGGTGCAGGATAATGTCGGTGGTTTGCAAGTACAAAGCCAAGATAATCAATGGATTGATGTGTCACCGGTGGAGGGTGGTATCATCATGAATACCGGCGATATGTTACGTTACGTTAGTAACAATAAAATTATTTCTACTCCTCATCGTGTCATTAACACCTCTGGTCGTGAGCGTTATTCAATTCCGTTTTTCTTCGAACCTGACATGAAATCCGTGGTTAAAAAACTGGGATCATCTGACACAAGTGGAATTAAATATGCAGACTATACAATGGATAGAGTGTTGGGAAATTACAATATAGGCGCAAAATTTAATTAAATAGAGTGTAAAAATTATTATGTATAATATTGCAGCGAAAGTACGTGTCAGTGAATTTTTTCCGCTTTATGCCGTTATTTTGTTAGGGTTTCTTGGTTATGCCTTAACGATTACATTGTTTATTCCTATGTTGATGGATCAAAGCTTTCAACTATTACCATCGAATACCAGTGTCGGTATGCGTGCAGCTGTATCGGGTTTATTGTTGGCAATGTATCCTTTGGGACAGTTCTTTGGCTCGCCTATTATCGGCAGTATTTCAGATCATTATGGTCGCAAGAAAGTATTACTGATCAGTTTGCTGATGTGTACTGGCGGTTTTTTGGGAATGGGCTTAAGCATTGAGTTTCATCAATTAAGCTTATTACTGCTATTTTCATTTTTAACCGGCTTATGTGAATCAAACATGGCAATATCTCAGTCTGCCATTGTGGATAGATCGCCAGATCCCATCATCAAGACGAAATTAATCGGATATGGTTATTCTGCTTGTAGTCTGGGCTATATTTTAGGGCCTTTACTTGCTGGGAGTACGTTAAACTATAGTATGCCATTTTTTATCGTGGCTATTGGCGTACCTTTATTAGCATTGTGGATTTTCTTCAATTTTGATGAAGTCTATTATCCCAATCCACAAACTAAAATTAAATTTATGCAGTCAATTACTGCTATAAAATCTATTTTTACGCAAAAAAAATTAACAAAAATTTATTTAATTAACTTTGCTATCTTTTTCTCGGTGCAAGGATTATATCGTGTTATTCCGCTATATGTACAAGATACTTGGCATCCGTCCTTACATATATTTTCGGTGTTAATTTCATTTGTATCGTTTATGTGTTTCTTGGCAAATTTATTTGTCCTCGGCAAATTATCTAGTCGCTTTTCTACAAAACAATTGCTGAGTGGTTTGTTAATTGTCAGTGGGGTCGTGGTATTGGCCATTCTTATTCCGCATGAATTTAATTGGATATGGCTGACATATGGCTTAGCAGTTATCCCTACGGTAATGGCACTTCCAACATGCACCACTTGGTTGTCTCATCAAGTGCAATCCAGTGAGCAAGGTCAAGTGCTGGGAAATAATCAAGCGTTACTGGTACTGGGTGAAGCGAGCTCTGCTGCATTAGGTGGTCTAATTGCAGCAATCATGGTTCCTCTTCCCATTATTTGCCTAGGATTGATTTTGATCGTGGCGGGAATCGTTGTAAAACAAGATACAGCAAATTAAAAGGTAATAGTATTATGTTACGCACTCACAATTCATTATCATGGTATCGAGCTGATATAGAAAAAAATCCAACCCATTTTTTTCGTGATCTTTCTGATAATGAAAAAGCCGTTATTGCTGATTATCTTGGAAAACTCGATAGAACAAAGTCATATTCATCGACTGATACCGATGAAATCGATGCGACATTAGCCGTACTCAAACCATTGTATGATGAAATCGTGCATGCTTTAGTGCATGAAAGAGGCTTTATCATCTTACAAGGTTTGCCAACTGCTAAGGATGATTACACTCACCAACAGGTCAAAAAATTCTTTCTCGAATTTTCAAAATGTCTTGGCAAGCCATTAATACAAAATAAAAATCAAGATTTAATCTTTGATGTTAAAAGTATTGAAGGTTTGACAATGTCTCAAGCTAATTCGAGAGGACCTTATGTAAAAGAATCCCTCCCAATGCATACAGATGCTGGTGCTATTTTAGGTATGTATTGTTACGCAGCAGCAGATATTGGTGGTGATTCATTATTGGCAAGCGCACGCGTAGTGCATGATGAAATTAAAAAAATGAGATCGGATTTATTAGAAACGCTATACCAACCTTATTACGTGGACAGAAGAAATAATGAGCCTGTGGGTGCACTGACTTATGATATCAGCCCAGTTTTTGCAATGTATGGTGATGATTTAATGTGTCAATATCATCAGCCATTTTATACCGATGCACATACAAAATGCCCTGAATTACCACCTATGACTGAACAGCAAAAAGAGGCTTTAGCTTTGTTTGATAAAATTTCGTTGCGAGACGATATTGTATTTAAAACTAAGTTGAGCGAGGGGTGCATCATTTTTATTAACAATGAAAAAATTCTGCATGGCAGAGCTACATTTGATTATCCTCAAAATCAATCAGCTCGTCATTTAATGCGAATTTGGCTAGTCACAAAAGCAATTCAGAATACATTTCCAAGTTTCTTGGGTTATCCGCTGCCTTCAGTGCTGTGAATTGGTCAAAAAAACAGAATCATTGCCACAGGGATATCCTTATGAAATCGGGGAGTCAGCCCACTGCCCAGCAATAGACTAAACGCCACCAGAAGCTATAGCGAGCGCTTCACCATAGGTGTATCGTCTACCTGTAGCTCGTTAGGCACACTTGCAGCTATATTGAGGGAATATTGTGATAAAATGCCATCAACAGTTGAACTTGCCTCTTGGTAAATTCGCTCTCTTTCGGTAGCATCAATTTTAATTTTCGCTTTAGTTTCAATGTATCTTTTGAATTGGAACCAATCGACAAACTTACCGCCACTGGCTTCTTGTATTGATTTTCCTTGGTATGCATTATGCTGCATGCTAGAAGAATACGGCTCAAGTTTTTGTGCGATTGTTAATGCCCGCAGCGCGTCACTCAGTAACAGTTTTTTATTCAGCGAACCATACTCATCAACCATGTTTGTTGCGCAATCCATGATTGCATCACACACATTTCCCAGCAAAAAATACCCAGGGGTCCAATGCAGTGTTGCTGCGTGACTGGCATACGCTAAAATTTTTGTGAATAATGCTTCTACTTCATGACTATCAGTTGCTTCATGTAATATGCGTAGGCCATGATAGCACAGCGCGTTTAATGCAAAAAAACAACCCAATTCCGCCGAAAATTCCAGATATTCTTTTGCCGCAATCAATATGGCAGCTGACGTTTCATTTTCATTGACTAATTTGCGGTATTGCTCATAAACATAGAATCCTTTAATAAGATCGAAAGTACAAACTGTATTAATAGGAAAATATTCTATCGGGACGTTAGTATCATGATTCGTAGGTCCACACTTTTTCCAAATAGCGTTCCAGTATTCATCAAATACTGTGTGTTGGCATATCACATTAATTGCTTTATTTTTTATGCAAATTCTTATGAGTGAGTGTAAATCAATCGCCTTGATTTTTTGTTTTAATCTTTCCAGATCGCGCGCGCTTATTAAAGATACCATCTCTTTTTCAAGCTCAAGTTCAACCATTGAAAGTTTGAGAAATTCAGACAACGTCATTTACTATTCATTCCTAATTTTATCCGGATGCTTTATTGCTTCTTACATATATTGATTTGTGAGCTTCTTCTTGCCCCTTTTCTGTTGGTAGCTCTTCTTGTTCTTCCTTATGCTCCTGAATAGAGACTAATGCAGAAGAATCAGGTGTTTCCTCAGTACTAATATTGGCAAAAAAACGTAAATTTTGATTTCTTGGTGGCAAGGCAGATATATTATCATCACCTCTATCCATTGTGCACCAAAATTTATCAAAAAATACCCTGGCCAAATCATGGGGCAAAATACCTTCCAATTGCTCTAGATTTTGAATACCGGGTGGGATATGTATAGCAGGATCAATTTTTTGTGTGCGTAAGTTAATAATCTCCTTAGCAAATTCTTGAGCCAAATCTTTCTGTTGCACTTTACCTGTATTCAATATAAAGCTCGTTAACTCATTTAACGACATGATATTGATATCGGGAGTGTCGTAATCATGTATATTGGTTGTTGGTTTTGGAAGAACACCTCGATCTTGTAATAGCTTAGCTATTTTTTGAATTGTCCAAGCAGAACGATAAATACCAACAGCCGCATTCGCTTCAAAGGGTAATGTTCTGGCATGGTCATTGACACGCTGCAAATGCTCTTGTAATTCTTCGCCAGTTAACCCAAGACCACTAGCCCCCGCCGCACCAAACGCAATAATACTATAATCAGACGAAGCCGTTCCTATGGGAATACCATCCTCATCACAAACAGAGATAAATCCTGATAATCCTTGTGTTAATTGCAATGGAACTTGTCCGATAGACACAACGAATTGATCACAAATAATTTCTTGCCCTGTTAAGTTATCATAATCATCAGCAGCACGTTTACTAGGAGCTCCAAAAGAAAGTTTTAGTTTCCCATTATCCATAATGGCAACTTTTTCTAATGTCCCTATACCCATTTCAATTTTATGCTTCTCTTGTAATGCATGAAACATACGGTTTAATTGTTTATTTGTTTCAAAAGCATCAACGCCTGTTGCAACCCAGTATTTAACAGCAGCGCTTTTCTTTGCACCTAATGCAATATCTAATATCATCGCAGCACTTCTAGCGCCACCGCCATAAAAAACAACATCACCTTTAAAGTCAGCATCGCCGTTGTCTTGGCCATAAATTAATTGATTTTTTTTCATAAGACTGGCCGCGATGTCAGAAGCAAGCTGCTCTTCTGTTAATTTTTTTGCGGCACCCGGCCCAGTACACAATGCAATTGAGGAAGTATAGAGATATTTGTACTTGCTATCACAAACAACGATGACACGATATTTTGCATCAGGGTATTCCCATTGTTGAGCAGCTAATTCTTGTGGTGAAAGATCGTCTCGTGATTGGATTTTTAGCGCTTTTAAATTTAACACATGCGCATTCAATAAGTTTTAGTTCTCTAGCAAAGAGTTGGTGAAATCATCTGCCATAACGTATTGATAAGGATTACGGACCTTATCATGATCCTCTTCATCTACCACATAATCTTCAGAATGGACGCTTAAAGCTTGCGGTGTTTGCACAAAATAATGTTGTCCCATTAATGTCTTCTTATCCTTAGGCCACTGGTTTAAATTTTTTGGGTCATTCAGCACGAGGACTGCGGGTAAAAGGCCATTTTTTTTCTGAAAAGACTCGCGTGGCAATTCAGTTAATAAGCAAGTTGCAGCAACACCAGCACCAATAACAATTCTATCTAATAGAGGATTGCCTACTGTATCTATAAGCGCAAGCTGAGTGGTAAGTGAATTCAATTCGTGTATGACATGAGATGCTTTAATTCGATGTGCGCGTATCATGCTTTGCAACTGTTTAAACTCCGCCTCACTCACGCTGCTGCCGGAGCGTAATCGATTTATTAGGATGCGCTTAAACTTTTTCACCTCGACACCCGCGAGATTGACAGCTTTCTTTTCCTTTTTGAGCTCCTTAATCCTTTGATGTAGTTGTCGACGTGTATACATATCAGCTATTCCATGAGGATGTAGCGTCTAAGATAGAGTTGAAACACATTGTTATGTATAGTAATTATACATTATGTGGTATTTTTATGTGTGATATTTGTAATATTATGATTAATTTGAATATTAAATTTATCAAATCAACTACTTTCAAGCATTTTTTATTTCTTCGGAATAGGAGGCGGCAAATCGCTTTTTTTCTTAGATGCACTGAGAGATGAAGAACTCTGCCCATGCAAAGTCACTTTGGCTGATTCCGCGATAGAAGATCCTGCTAATTGATCTTTCTTCTCGGTTGTTTCTGGTGGAAAGAATTTTTTATCCGCAATATTGTAAGAAACACCATAAATGATATTACAACCACCTACGGCTAGCGATACCAATGTCGCTGTTACCTCCGGCGAATATCCCTTTTCAAGACAACGATTGTAGACGAGTTGCCACACATCACCGGGAATCCCACCTAGCGTTGCATTCACTCCTACACCCGCTGTAAGGCGCAACATATTTTTTAGTACAACCACAGGACTAGAAAAAAAATTTTTGGTGCCTTCACGTGTCGTCAACAAATCCACTAGTCCATCTACTAGCTTAGGAACAACATATTGAGTGACACCTTCTGCAGGTCCCGGTGTCCACGCAGCATAATAACCTGCAGTAATTGCATCATAGCCCCTACCCGTATAAAACTTAATACCCGCACTTGCCGCAAGATCCCACGTAATAATAGAAAGCGATGCCGCAGCGATTGTTTTTGCATCGGTATATATTTCTTTTTTGAAGTCACTATCGATAGGTTTATTCTTCATTTTATAGATGGCATAGGTAATGCCAAATTTCAGTGCGAAAAGACCTAGCATAGCGGCCGTTCCATATGCCAATTGCCCAATCATCTGCGCATTTGGATCATTCGGATCCGAATAACCCGTATAACTAATCAGTTTTTGTGTGAGCGGCGCCCATACGTCATCGCGTACATAATTGTATGCTGCCGACCAGAGAACGGGTTTACTAGCTTCGACGATGATATTCAACCAGGTGTTTGCGCTAAACGGGGTGGGTTCTAGAACGTCTTGGTTGATGGAATCGTCTGCGGGAATATCAACGCGGCTTTCAGCCTGCTGTTCCTCTGACAAGCCTCCTCCGGGCACAATGCCATTCTCAAGCAAAACTTGACGCAATTCGTCTTGCGTTAAATGAATGACACCGCTGCTGCGAGACATATTGTCTCCTATCATGGGGTTATGTTATTAATTATAGCATAACCCCACTACACATCATTTCAATGCACTGATTTTATTATACTAATTTTAAAGAAATGCCATTGTTACTGATGACGAAAGAACCTCGCCCAGTATTATTGCAACAATAAAACTTAACCACAGTTTTTTCCCTACCAATCCTGATGATTCTTTAAGAGCATAAAAATAAGTGGCTATTTGCCATGCGCAGCAAAAAACAATAACAAGACTAAACACATTCATCACAAATGATGCATGTATTGGAATCCCTTTCGTAATATCAATATTCATGAAATCTGGATTAACTATTTGTATAATACTAATCATCGCCGTTAAAACTAAAAAAGGGATTCGAGACAAAGCAACTGTTCCGAAAAAATCGATCGCCCTCATTCTTTTTTGCTGAAAAAGTTTAGCGGCTGTAATAAATAGAACAGTTAACACTAGCCAGGAAATCATATTTTGATACAACAGCAGAAAGAAATTTATCTGCATTTTTGGATTTTTTATTACAACAGCATTTAAACAAGACAGTGGGCCAGGGAAATAAACTTTCGCAAGGACGCCCAAAAAACTCATGGCAATCATCACACCCATGCCAAGAAGCAACGCTTTTAATCCGGCAATTTTTTGAAATGGATTCACCAGCAAGGAAAAGAATGCACTGATCCGTGATGTTTTTTTATCGAGAGCAGCTGATAATATTTTATAATCATGCTCAGTAATTTTATTTTCTTTTAGCATACACAATAACCGTTCTTTTTCATTTTTCATATTGAACCTCACAATTTTTGTAACATTTTAGCGGCATCTTTAGCTGAAATCTTACCTTCCTCAAGCAGCTGTAATATTTCGACTTTAGAACCTTCGCGTTTCACTTCTACATTTTCAATTGATTCAATTAATGCGTTAAGTCTGTTTCTCAGTGTTGGATAAGAAACATTTTGCTTCGCAGCCATTTCTTTTAAGCTGCCAGAGCATTTCACAAAATCAAAAATAAATTGAGAATCCTCTTCTGACAGTTTAAGCAAAGAAGGTATGTCAAATTTCCCCTCGAATACCGTATTGCAATCGACACACTCAATTTTTGTGACGTGCAACTTGACACTTTCACAAGAAGGGCAATGTGTAATTAGTTTTCCCATAAATACATCCTATCAAGTCAATTGTGAAGGAATTATAAGTCAATATTCAATAATGTCAAATATTATTTTAATAATATTGATATTTTATTTAATTTAATGAAAAAGTGGGTAGTGCAAGACATCGGTATCCACTCGATTAAAGCACTTGAAGGTAAACTCCGACTCTGTCGTCTTGCTGTTTGTCCGGCGTTGTTGCATAAATCGTAAATCCCCTCCCCTCCACGCTTTTTGTGGAGGGGAGGGTTAGGGAGGGGAGGATAAAAAAATTTCATTATTTCGTTGCATGGAAAATTTATCCTCTAAAAGCCTCCTCTCCCCCAGCCCTCTCCTCCACAAAAAGCGTGGAGGAGAGGGGGTAATTTGATTTATGCAACAACGCCGGACAAACAGCAAGACGACAGAGTCGGAGTTTACCTTCAAGTGCTTTAACCGGGGCGGGAAAGACAGGCTTGGAATCTGTTTACTATGAAATACAATGCACTATAAAAAAATTCGCGGGAATACTTCAGAGCGCAAGATCTTTCCGTAAAAAATAAAATATTGAATTTTTATCATAGCCGTGTCTTTCAAATTCAACATAAAAACCTATTTTTTTGTAAAAATCTAACGCTTCCCAATCCATCGTAAATACAGTGACAAATGGACAATGATTTGCTTTCGCCGTATTTTCAACTTCTGCCATGAGTTTTTTTCCATAACCATGACCACGCAGTGATTCATGTACCCATAATGAATCAACATGCAAACAACCATATAATATGACGCCATGACAACCGCCTTTTATCTTATCGGAATCATCTTGGATGAAAAAGGCAAACGATCGAAATGGCTTGTGATTTCTTTGCTGTCTTGCATATTCAATAATGCCATCATTCAGTATTTGAATATCGTCTGATTTAGGATTATCATCTCGAATGATCTTTAACATGATGCATTTTCCTTGCTAGTCTGATTTTCGGAAATTTGTGTAGATAACCTTTTATGTTATCGCTTCATAGTAATTCATTTAGGAACAGTTTTCATGAATAAATACATCATCAAGTCAAGCATCGTTATAATAGCTGTCATGTTTAGTCAAATAACGTCCGCTAGTCCTCATAAAATATTATTAAGCTATGCTGACCTTCTTGGCGCTGTAAAAAATGGCGATAATGTAAGAGCCGTGATGACATTAAGCAAATGTATACCATCAAGCCATTCCGTTGATAATGATAATAGCGCATTAGGTGGGATGGATTTTACCAATTTCAACAAGTACCAAACAGTCATTGATGGCCAGCAAAAAAATATTATCGCAACGTCAACTAATATCATTGTTGAACATAATCAATTGGGAACAATTTATGACTATGTTAGACTGCGCGTATTCGAAGATAATTCTGCCGAACTTTTCAGCGAATACTTAGACCCAAAAACTTATACTCGACTCGGATCACGATCCTTTCATTGTCATTTGAGCGATGGCAATGATCAAAATGGTATTGTGCTTTACGATTTATCCTAAATCATTTATTCAACAGTAGCTAAGGAAAGATATCATGCCAAAAGCAAAGAAAAAAACACTCGCTGCAAAAAAGAAACCTCTTTCAAAAACAAAGAAAATAACCGCTAAAAAAACAGTGAAGCGTAAAACTAAAAAAATATCCCCCATACCAAAAGGCTATCATACCGTTACCCCTTATTTAATTGTGAACGGCGGTATACGTGCACTCGAATTCTATAAAAAAGCCTTTGGCGCAAAATCGGTTGTTTGTATGGAACATGGCAATGGCAAAGTCGGCCATGCTGAATTAACGATAGGCGATTCTAAAATCATGCTCAGTGATGGATGCCCTGAGATGAAGACTCCAAGCCCAAAAGAATTAGGCGGCACACCCGTTAGCCTGCATTTGTATGTTAAAGATGTGGATGCTTTTGTTAAACGCGCTATTGCAGCTGGCGCAAAATTAATTCGCCCTGTCGAAAATCAATTTTATGGTGATCGCAGCGGTGGCTTGGAAGATCCCTTTGGTCATATCTGGTATGTTGCTACACATATTGAAGATTTAACGTTAGGACAGATTAAGAAGCGCGCTGCTGAATTATTTGGGAAGAAATAAAAGCTAGTGGGGCCCAGGGTCGTTTTATGTTGTGTATGAAAAGTCAAAACACCATAAAACGACCCTTTTTATTTTGACACAAGTCAATCATATGCCTGTATGCTCTCTCCACTTTTAAGGAAAATCATCACAAACATAATCAGGTTTATAAATAAGCCAGCTTTCATTTGTCCATTCCAGCTCAATGATTGCCACATACTAAACCATTCTCCACCGATTATAATAAAACCTACCATATACAATAAAAACCCACAAAATAACCCGATATAGGCTATATTTTTTGACTTGTTAAAATGAGCGTCTTTTTCTTTTATGTTAGCTAAAAGAGCAACGCAACCCATCCAGCAGACTATTGCTGTCAATATTTCCCAGGCAATTATGAAGCAATATGCACATTTTTGAATGATTGGATTGGTAATTGCACGTGACATAAGAGCCGAGTCATGAAAAGTGGTGTCCATACTCAACACGTGCTGTACGAACAACCAATTACTTTTAAAGTCTATGATATTGTCAAATGCTACCATACTAAAAAATAATGCGATTGATGCAACCATACCGATTTTGATATATCGTAAACTGAGTTCCATTTTTTTGTTCCAAAAAGCTATCTTGTCCTATTGGATGAAACAGAATGAAATACACTATTGTCACTTAGAGACGCATCATAAATAATTCTTTTAGACTCATCCATTAAAGTTTCTTTTGCTAGATTTACTTGCTTAAACATTTCAGCATTACCTCCCGGACGGTCTGGATGATGAATTAAGGCCAATTTGCGAAATGACTTAAGAATCTCATCTGACTTTGCTGTGGGTGCTACATCAAGCAAATCATAATACGTTTTTTGTGGGGTTTTTGTTTTATCCAAATGCCATGTTAACTTCTTGTCTAACATTTCTAACTTCTTAGCAAAATCAAAAATGAGTGCAATTGTTGCTGGAACAAAACTATTAAAAGAATTGTTCGTTGATGAACTGACCAATTGATAAGCGCTAAGATAGCTCATCAACACCCCTATGAATGTATTGGGAAAAACGACACTTGTCGTTATGCCGGCGACAAAAATACCATATGAAACACCGATGTTAACATAAAGTTGTTTATTATTACGCTTACGAAGTAAAATTCTGACTTGATCATTTTGCAAATTAGTATTAACAATATCCATCATTTTTTTGATGATGACTTGCCGCGCTGCCAATTTCTCATCTAGATTTAAATTAGAATTTATTGTCACAGGCACACGTTTTAATTCATTCGTTAATTTACTCAAGATGATCCATTTTGGACGAGCCATGGGATCATGCGCAGACTCAGCAGCTAAATTTGCGGCCTTAACCGTCATATCATTTAAAGCTGTAGTAATATACGCTGTTAACTCAGTTTCTGCATCGATACCCTGCGGTGCGGCGGCAATAAACCTATTAAAAAAACTAAGCATGGCCACCCTCCACAGCGACAAAATCCGATTTAATCTTTTTTAAATATTCTCTGACATTTCCCCAAAGCACCTTCTCTACCTCAAACTCCATCGCTGTGACTCCGTGAAGCTATTGATTGGTATTGATGCAGAATCTTTTATTGTATATCTCTTAATATAATAAATTGAGCAAATTGTATAAAGACAATTATGATGTTTTAACCCACGGTTTTGTTTGATTAAATCCCACTCCGCACATATATGCGCATAAAACAAAAGACAAAGGCGTCAGATGCCATTTTGCGACTTTCCTCTTATCTAAACCAACTTAAGAATCACAAAATGGCATCTGACACGAATGGCCCTTGACTTGTAATGAATCTATAGTAACTTATTCGCTTCTTATCTCTCCAAACCGTCTCAAAGGAAGCAAGCATGAAATTTAAGCTCACCGTACTCGCAGCTGGTTTATTAATAGCAAACTCAGCACTTGCAGCGACGGCAATTGATTTACGCCATCAGCCAATGAATTATTTTGCTACACACAATGCGTTACTCAAAAATAACGCCACCCAATTACAAGAAATCCGCACAGAAGTCGATCAAAATCAAACAACACATAAACGCATTCAACAAACCTACGCAGGTTATCCTGTGTGGGGCGCAACGGCTGTGATTCACACACCCAAATCCAATAATACGAAACAACTTACCGCATCCATGAACGGTATGGTGTATGAAGATTTAGAAAAAGATCTAGCGAATACACCGAATTATGTTTTTGGTGATGAACAAAAAGCAAAAGCCTTAGCACAAGCGAAACTGATTTACGAACAAAAAACGGGCTTGAAAAATATTCAATATCAGCAAGAAGAAACAAAAGTAATGGTTTTTGTCGACGCCAAGAAACTAGCACATTATGCATTTTTTGTAAGTTTCTATCATGATGATGGCAGAAGCGGCGCGCATCGTCCAACGATGCTTTTAGATGCAACTTCATTGCAACTCTATCGTCAGTGGGATCAAGTGATGACAGAAGAAATGGCATTAGCAGGTGGTATAGGCGGAAATACAAAAGCAGGTATGCTGACATATGACAATGCTCCGGGTAACTTGTCGGCATTGAATATGACTGTCTATTCCGGTGAATGGGGTGGTGAGAAAGTGTATCGTTGCTCCTTCGTTAACGATGCTGTGGAAGTTCAAGATGTCTCCTATGCTTCAGCAACAGTAGCAACGATGTGTCATCCATCTGAAACACATCCAAATGTACTGTGGGTTTCAGAAAATACGCAGGGAACACGCTGGAAAGAGGATGAAATGAATGGCGGATATTCCCCCAGCCTAGATGCCTTTTATGATGGCATGATCATTAACAAATTTTACCGTGATTGGTATGGCATACCTGCTTTAGTAGAAGCAGATGGTAAAACAGCGATGAAACTTATTATGCGCACCCACTATGGCAGAGGTTATGACAATGCATTTTGGGATGGAAAACAAATGACATTTGGTGATGGTGGTGACATGTTTTATCCTCTCACCTCATTAGATGTTGGCGCACATGAAATCAGCCACGGTTTCACACAGCAACATTCCAACATTGATGGATCGTATGATCAAATGGGTGCATTACATGAATCATTCTCTGACATTGCTGCCGCCGCTGCAGAGTACTACACAACGGGTAAAAATACTTGGCAATTAGGTAGTACCATTATGAAAGGCGATGGCGCATTACGTTATATGGATAATCCCAAAAAAGACGGCATGTCACTTGATAACATGAAAGATTATCACCAAGGCGAAACAGATCCGCATTTATTGGGCGGCGTGTTTAACAAAGCATTTTATCTGATTGCAACATCAAAAGGTTGGGATACACACAAAGCATTTAATATCATGATAAAAGCAAACATGTATTATTGGACTTCTAGCATGCAGACATTTGATGAAGCGGCGTGCGGTGTGATTTCAGCAACGAAAGATCATGGTTACAGTGTTGCGGATGTGAAAGCTGCATTTGACCAAGTGGGCATTGATACGAGTAAGTGTTAATAACTAGCATGGGATTAGCTTGTCATTCTAAGCCAGCGTTGCTCTGTTATCCTGAGGCAGCTTTATCGCCAAAGGATCTCTGAGCACGCCAAACTGCGAGTTTTCCACCAACTTGCAAAAACTGACAGTAACATCTCTCCCTGCTAGCTCACATTCAGGCGGGGGCGCTCGCAACTCACTGCCATTCAGTTAAGAACCGCCCTATGGTCGATTCGTCGATTTTGTGCTCGCTTGTATTTGCAATCCATCCAAAACATCCTTAAAAATTCGATCTATTTTATCACTTTCCTGTTGAACTGCAGCAGGTGAAGGAGCTAAAAAAGAATGAATACGGGTTCTTGGTGAAGTCGCGATAGGGAGGATTGTTGAAGAAGTACTGCTACTACTTTCTCGGGATTCTTTTTTTAATTTTGCAGAATCTACTATAGCACCAATAGCTTGTGTGTTCTGGGTTGTAACGGAGGAGGAAACTGCTGACGCTGTATTCTGAGTTTTCGTATAGACCATCAATTCGTTCGCCAGCAATATATTCGCATCGATCTCTGCAGCCAGTGCTGGCTTTTGAATTTTATAATCTTTAAAATAACCGATCATCAAATCGGGAATTAAAGCGGGAGATATATCAGGATTTGTATCAAGATGCTGATGCAAATCATTGGTAACATCCGCGAGAACCTCGTAATAAGACAAATGCGCAGTTACTGCTTGAGCTATAAAGAAATTAAATTCTCCCACGATATACTCAGGTTTAACAACACTAGCGTTAGGAAAACATTTGAAAAACTCATCACGCAGTTTTGAAAAAGCCATAAAAACATTTCCAAGCATGCCAGCACTCGTCATAATCGGTCTATGCCCATACTTTTTTTGACAAGCTTTTACATCCTCGCCATATGAAGTACTTTGCACTTCTTGAAAAATTAAAATACCTTCCTTGTAAAACCATGCTTCAATATCTGCTTTTGTAGCTTGAGTATGTTTACTGACATCATCAATAAATTGTCTAACTTCTTTATCCCAAGGGCCGAATGTTGAAAACATGTTTTTCCTCATTTATCGCAATGGAATGAGCCTATCTGAAAGTTGCTGCGAATAAACACGTGGTGCAGAACTGGTGCGGTCGAATCGAAGTATTAAGAGCCCGCTAAAAATTTTCAATTTACTGAAAAAGTTAACGTTTTTTGGTAGGCACGAGTGGGATCGAACCACCGACCACTACCATGTCAAGGTAGTGCTCTACCACTGAGCTACGTGCCTATTTCTACTCAAAATAATTCAAGAATCGTTCTAGTATTGCAAGGTGCGTAAAGATAGCATCACCTGCCAAAAGACGCAAGGCAGTTATGCAGCTTTATGTTACAATTGTATAAATCCCGTTCTCAAGGAAGGTAGTATGCGTCAGACCACCCTTGCCATAACCGTATTACTTAACACACTGATGAGCGCTGCGTTGACGTCCGCCAATGCTTATACCATTTTAGATCATGCTGAGGTCAACCTGAGACTCCCATCAGACTGGAAGCTCGTTGATATTACCCGCAACCCAAACGCTATTATCACAAATTATGCGAA
The DNA here is from genome assembly GCA_013286085.1 of Gammaproteobacteria bacterium. Taxonomy (GTDB): domain Bacteria; phylum Pseudomonadota; class Gammaproteobacteria; order DSM-16500; family DSM-16500; genus UBA5158. The sequence goes on from JABDGK010000043.1 coordinate 16,330, forward strand.
AAATGCGAATAATAACCAACGTGAGGAAAGCCTTGTTGAAGTCCAAATTACGAAACAAAGTAACAAGGACCCAGCTATTCTGATTAAAGAAATCAGTGATCGCTTAAAGAAACAAGCCACCGATCAACATTGCGAAGCTGATGATGCGACACCTTTGCCACAAGATAGCGATGTTGCGTATCATTTGTGGAGCCAAACCATGCAATGCAAGCTATCGCAATCCGGTATTATCCAATATTATCTTGATGTTGACCCCGCTACTTTGTATTTATTCACTTATACTACGCCACATTATCCATTAACCTCGGATTTACGTGATAACGCAAATAACATGGTAAAATCAGCGAGTTATGTTTGTTACAAAGGGAAAGATTGCTGACCTACCCACTAAACTCAACAATAATACTAGCAATATTGGCTATAATATTAAGATGAACAAATATCTCAATATTTTTAATCTTGCACTGGATGCATACCAAAACCAAGATAAGCGTCCTGGCTACAAACCTGGGTGGTTTTCTTCTTTGCGTCATAGTTTTTCTTTATATCCTCAAATTAAGCAATTACAAGATGCGCTGACAGCAGAAGAAAACGATGGCAAAGCAAAACTCTTAGTAGACGCTCATTTTAAAAGTAAAAAAACGAGCTTTAATAATCATTCTTTTAGTCGCTACTTTCTTGATGCCCTCGAAACAACGTATCCCGATGAAAATTGGCGGGCACTCGATCCTCAGCCATTGATTTTTTATCACCCGGCAAATGATGCGCGGCTCTACCGAGGCACGGCATTACCACCTCATGAAGCTTTTAAAACAGGCATTACAGATGCTTCGCCAGCAGAGAAAATTGAACACTATGCGGCAACATCGAATCTTAGCACTGGCGTATCCACCACCAAGCAACGTCACATTGCAACATCCTATGCAGCATCCCTCTGGCTGCATCCCACTGCAAAAGGAATGATATTTAAAGCAACTGGTCCTGTTTATGTCTACGAAATACATTATCGAGATGGTTTAGGTATTGATATTCTTGAAACAACGAAAGCACGCAAAAGCAATTTTATTCGAAAAACTGACGCCAACAGCAAAGAAGAAGTGAATATTGCCGGAAAAATTGCCCCAGAAGATATTGTTGGTGCATGGGAAATTTTACCTGGTAGCGAAAAAAGAATTGAAAACCCACATTACAACGCAGAGAAAAAAGCACCCACTCTCACGACCCCAGAAAAACTCCAGACGATATTTTCATTACGATAATCTTGGTGCGTTTATTACAGAGATTTTACTACCTGAGGTAATGATGTTATTTATTTCATCCCGCATCAACCCACCAAAATAGCGATTCGGTGTCATACCCGCACCGTAATTTCTCTCTTTCGGCACCACAATCAATAAACTTTCACGATACAATTCTGGCACACGAAAACCCAAGCTTTCCGCATTCACCAATCCTGCCACCAACGGCGTGTAACAATTCATTGTCCAACCTGTAAACCGCGGCTTTGCGTAATCTTCAATTAATACCAACAACGCTTTTGTTTGTGACTGATCACCCTGTATCGTTAGCCCAGAATACAAAGTATAGATGGGTAACACGGCTTTATGATGTGCATCATTAATCAAAGGATGATCTCTCAAACCCACCACATCTTCTTCATTATGTTTATAATAACCAAAAAACGCATGGTTACCATGCTTATCATGCACATAAACAACGGCATGAGTCGCCGTGACAGGATTTGTCGCAGTAAATGCTTTGCGAAATCCAAACGTCACAAAAATATCACCCGATAACGTATCAATAAAACTAGGCCACTGCTCATAAGACAAACCAGGCAACTCACTTTGCGAACCATCTTTATTCCAAATAACCGGCGCGCCGGGATGACGCGTACTGATTTGCGTAATCGACTCTGCACTTTTACGCTGATTTTTATCTGGATCACGATATCCTATCATTTTAACGGGTTGCTCTACCTGAAAGACAGAACCCACTACAGCTGAAGAAGATCGTGTTTTGATTCTCGCTGCTAACAATTGATAGGCTTGCGCATGTTGATCGGATTCTTGTTTTTTATAGAGATACAATAGATAAGCTGGCACAGTCACGATACTGCTGCTCACTAGATGCTTCACAACACGTTGCGCAATTTGTTGAAACCATGGATACATAACAACTATCGCCCTATGGAATCTCGCTCTAGGCGCTTGATTAAATCACGCAACCGCCCTGCTTCTTCAAATTCTAAATTATGCGCGTGTTCATACATTTGTTTTTCCAGTTGCACTAATTTCGCTGTTAACTTCTGCGGTGTCAGCGCTAAATATTCTTCGGCTTCTTTATCAGCCACTTTCGGATATAATTTCCCACGCACGGAATTAGCACCGTAAGCACCTTCCATAATATCGCGTATCGCTTTTTTGACACTGATTGGCGTAATGTTATGCGCAATATTGTGTTCATGTTGCTTCTGACGACGACGCGCTGTTTCATCCATCGCGCGCTGCATAGAACCGGTAATTTTATCAGCGTATAAAATCGCTTTACCACGAAAATGACGCGCTACTCGTCCGATGGTTTGGATTAATGATGTTTCTGAACGTAAAAATCCTTCTTTGTCTGCATCTAAAATACCGACTAAAGATACTTCCGGCATATCCAACCCTTCGCGTAGCAAGTTAATTCCCACCAACACATCAAACGTACCAAGACGCAAATTACGGATAATTTCAACACGCTCTACCGTTTCAATATCAGAATGCAGATAGCGCACACGTACACCATGCTCTTCTAAATATTCTGTCAAATCTTCTGCTAGACGTTTCGTCAATGTTGTTACTAACACACGCTCATTATCCGCCACACGTAAATTAATTTCAGACAGTAAATCATCAACCTGTGTTTTCGCCGGTCTCACTTCCACTTCCGGATCCAATAATCCTGTTGGTCGCACCAATTGCTCAACCGTTTGACCGGCATGTGCATGTTCATATTTGCTAGGTGTTGCTGATACAAAAATCATTTGCGGAGCGCGTTGTTCAAACTCATCAAACCGCATAGGACGATTATCGAGTGCTGACGGTAAACGAAATCCATATTCAACTAACGTTTCTTTGCGCGCACGATCGCCTTTATACATCCCACCTAATTGTGGAATGGTGACATGCGATTCATCAATCACTAACAATGCGCCTGCTGGCAAATAATCAAAAAGTGTGGGTGGTGGCTCACCGGGATTACGGCCTGACAAATAGCGAGAATAATTTTCGATACCTTGGCAATAACCTAACTCATTCATGAGCTCAAGATCATACAACGTTCGCTGCTCTAAACGCTGTGCTTCGACTAGTTTATTTAAGCTAGTTAACTGCGCTAAACGATCTTTCAACTCGAGTTTAATAACATCAATCGCACCCACGACTTTTTCGCGTGATGTCACATAATGGGATTTTGGATAAATGGTTAAACGCGGCACTCGCCTTGTGACTTCACCCGTCAATGGATCAAAGAAAGAAAGATTTTCAATTTCATCTTCAAATAACTCAATACGCACCGCATCTTTGTCTGACTCCGCCGGATATACATCAATCACATCGCCGCGTACACGATACGTTGCACGCTGCAAATCCATATCGTTACGGGTATATTGCAATTCGGCTAGCCGACGCAGCAAGGCACGCTGATCGATTTTATCGCCACGATCCAAATGCAGCACCATACTTAAATACATGCGCGGATCACCCAAACCATAAATCGCTGACACGGTTGCTACGATGATGGCATCACGACGCTCTAGTAACGCTTTCGTCGCAGACAAACGCATTTGTTCAATGTGCTCATTGATCGATGCATCTTTAGCGATGTAGGTATCCGATGATGGTACATAGGCTTCTGGCTGATAATAATCATAATACGACACAAAATATTCGACGGCATTGTCAGGAAAAAACTCCTGCATTTCGCCATAGAGCTGTGCCGCGAGGGTTTTATTCGGCGGAGTCAGACAAAG
>JABDGK010000043.1:20351-21402 GCA_013286085.1 Gammaproteobacteria bacterium
TATTCGGCGCTAAAATGAGTGTGGGACGCTGGATCGATTGAATGACGTTAGCAATCGTAAAGGTCTTACCGGAGCCCGTGACGCCTAACAACGTCTGATGCGCAAGACCGTTGTGGATACCCTCAAGCAGTTGCTTGATCGCTTCTGGTTGGTCCCCTGCCGGTTTAAAATCGGAATGTAGCTTAAAGAGAGTAGTCATCCGCGCATCCTCCTTGCAGGAGCAAAAATTAGCAAGTTCCGCAAACGAGATGAGCAATAAGACCTGCACTGACCATAACTAACAACACAATAGCCACATAGCTGAAAAAACCACGCGACATCGGCTCAGCAGAAGAAACCGCCATTGAAGTTAATTTACCACGAAAAAACATCATTATTTCCTCACACATCAATATCTGTATTGAATTAAAACAAACGAGACTTTTATCAATAAAAACCCCCTCTGTCTAGCTTTTTGTGCAAATATTTTCCCCCAGCTCTTAGAAAGAAGTTTTGATGGCCGCGGCAATATAATTTTATTATAATTTTCCCCCTCATAAGATGAGCGATTTTTATTATAAAAAATGGAGTGAGTGTTAACATGCCAAACGAATTAGCAAGCCGAGTCCAACGAATCAAGCCATCCCCAACGTTAGCGGTTGCTGCCCGCGCCGAAGAATTAAAAGCAGCGGGTAAAAATATTATTAGCTTAAGCGTTGGTGAACCTGACTTTGACACCCCTGCTCACATTAAAGAAGCCGCCATCAAAGCACTGAATAACGGCCAAACTAAATATACCGCTGTGGATGGTACCAAGGCATTAAAACAAGCTATCGTTGACAAATTTGCCCGTGAAAACCACTTAACATACGCATTAAACCAAATTCTCGTTTCTTGCGGCGCAAAACACAGTATTTACAACTTGTTTGCTGCTGTATTGAATGAAGGTGATGAAGTCATTATTCCTGCACCTTTCTGGGTTTCTTATCCTGACATGGTGAAATTAGTGGATGCCACGCCCGTGATCATTTATGCCGGCATGGAGCAACATTTTAAAATTACGCCAGCACAA
>JABDGK010000044.1 GCA_013286085.1 Gammaproteobacteria bacterium
CTCATGCAATCTGGCGAATCTTCGCTGGGTGGTAACAGTAGTGTCGCAACCGTGTTATTTTCAGATGTGAGAAACTTCACAACGTTAACAGAAAAGTTAGGTCCAGAAGGCACAGTGCAATTACTCAATGAATACTTTACCCAAATGGTTGACTGTGTACAGAATGAAGGTGGCATGCTCGATAAGTTTATTGGCGATGCCATCATGGCCGTGTTCGGCATTCCCTTTGGGCATGAGGATGATCCAGACAGAGCCGTACGCGCTGCCATTGGGATGATGCGCGCCTTACGCGTCTTTAATCAAAAACGCGCAGAAAAGAAATTAATGGAAATTGATCACGGCATTGGTATTAATACAGATACTATTGTATCTGGTAATATCGGTTCAGAGAAACGCATGGATTATACGGTGATTGGTGATGGTGTAAACTTAGCCTCACGCATCGAGGGATTATGTAAACAGTATGGGGCGCATATTTTGATTAGTGAGTTTACGTTCAAAGCACTGAAGGCGACCTATCGTACACGCCAGCTTGATAAAGTCATTGTGAAAGGTAAAGCAACGCCGGCAGCTATCTATGAAGTGATTGATTTTCATGATGCCAACACATTTCCCAATCAAGTGGATGTCTTAAATCATTTTAACCAAGGCATTGAATGTTATAATGGCGCTCAATGGGATAAAGCGATTGCCTGCTTTGAAAAAGCGCTGCAAGCCAATCCACATGATAAACCATCGACAGTGTATATTGAGCGTTGTCAGGAATTGAAATTAAATCCGCCGGGAGTAGAGTGGGATGGTGTGTGGGTGATGACACATAAATAATTCATGTTATTTTTTTAGTGCTGATTATCGAAAAAAATTAAAAAAGCTTGTGATGACAGCAGTGAGCGTTTAATGCTATAGGTGAGTAACTTAGGATGAAGATATGTTAGAAACGATTGCGACTCAAGCGGAAGCTGTCATTGCTGCGATAAAAGCGAATTTACCCACCGTGTTAACGATGGTAGGTGTTTTATATCTTATTCATATTTTTAATTGGTTCGTTGGCTATCGATTAAATAATTTAGGGATTATTCCTCGCCATGCGCGCGGGTTGCTTGGTATTGTATGCGCGCCATTTTTACACGGTAATTTTAATCATTTATTTTTTAATTCCATTCCATTTGTAATTTTGACTTGCTTGGTTTTACTAAATGGCTGGGTTGCATTTATCTATGTGACTGTTGTGGTTGCTGTATTAGGTGGGTTAGCAACTTGGTTACTGGCAAGACCAGGATCACATGTGGGTGCAAGCGGTGTGATTATGGGATATTGGTCTTATTTGTTAGTGAATGCATATTATCAACCATCTTGGTTGTCATTTGTGTTAGCGGGTGTGTGTGTTTACTACTTTGGTAGTTTTATTTTTCATATTGTACCCACGTCAGAAAAATCGTCTTGGGAATCCCACTTTTTTGGATTGTTAGCGGGTTTGTTTGCAGCTTATTCTTTTCCCTATTTTACCGTCTTAGTTATGAAGGATTTTTGATTGTTTCTCGGTATATTTGGGTATATATTATTTACCTAATACCATCGTACCTCCGAATATAATCATCGATTATCGCCATCACATTTTTTATTAAATTCATCCACAAATTGCGCTAACTGCACGTGATCTAATTTATTTTTTCCCTTCACAACATAGGCAGCCAGTAAGTTGTTAAAACACGCTTGGTGAGTTCCTTGCATGGGCATCTCTGCAGTGTTGGTATTTTTTCCAAGGTCGACGTAAAGGAGTTTGAGTTTTGCTTGGACGTCTATATCATAATAAGCTTTCGCTGCACAACAAACAGCGCAAGCAGATAAATCATCATAGGCTTTTAAGTTGTGTGGGTTTTTATTTGCGAGTGCAAAAAGATCATAAGCAGTTAAATTGACACCATACCGCAAGTGATGATTTTTGTTAGTGACATCCTCGATTCCGCCATTACATCTGTCACCACCATCAATATGTTGTAGTGTCGCACTATCTTCACTCTGACGAGCATATAAATTGATAGCAGAAAAATCTCCGCTGCCGCCCGTATTGTTGAGCGTGTATATCCAATATTGATTATGGCCAGCATCCCATGCTTTGTAATAGCTGGCACCACCAGAGGGATAATCGACTGAGGTATCTTTCCAATTAAAACCATAAAATTTATCTTGATTGAGTTTTTTGTATTTTTCTGTGATGGTGTATTTTGTTTTTTCGATACCGCAATTTTTTAAGTGTATTTTATCGCTGTTATTTTCTAAGTTAGCAAAACAGAGCGGGTCTATAGGTCGCTTAGTGAAAGTGAGCGCAGGTGGATAATCTGATGGTGTTAATGCTGCAGCGTGAGCTGTGCTGAGTGTTAAGCTGAGTAACACAAAATTAGCAAATCTAAAATGTGACTGCATAAAATTTCCTTTAAATTAAAAAGGTTGGGTTTCGCAAGAGCGCTAAACCCAATGATAATAAAGTTATGCGGATTTTTCCACGTAATTTACACCACCAGATCTATTTAACATATGTTATAATATCAACTTTAGCATAATGCTGGGAGAAATATGAAAAAATTACTTAATATGATCGTCGGAATTTTTCTCTTAACCTCATTGTGTTATGCTGATGATGGCCTGAACGCGAAGGCGCAAAAATTTCTAAATGATAGCTTGCAAGATCACTCTGCACCAGGCGTTGTTATGTTAATATCCAACGATAAAGTTGGCACAGTAGTTTTTGCGGCGGGCGAATCTAATATTGAAAATCATACGCGCATGAAAGTAGATGATACTTTTCGGATCGCCAGCATGAGTAAAACATTTATTGCCGCAGCCATTTTAAAATTAGTAGATGAAGGAAAGTTAAAGATATCTGATCCAATTTCAATGTTATTGCCAAGTTCAATGGATGTTAAACGGTTACCAAATGGAGAGGCGTTAACTGTCAAGGACTTGCTGCAAATGCGAAGCGGCTTGCCAGACTATTACCAATCAGACGAATATAATGCGTTGTTTTCTGATGATAAAAATCATATCGTGACTGCGACTGAAGCCGTATCTACGATATACGACAAGAAGCCTTTGTTTTCTCCCGGGAAAAAATATAATTATTCCAATACTAATTATGTGATATTACAACTTATCATTGAAAAAGTTACCCAAAAACCGTTAGCGCAAGCATTAAACTCATTAATTATTGATCCATTGCATTTGACACACACTTATATCACAGAAGAAAAAGACTTTACCAATGCAAATGATCACAGATTAACAACACATGGATACACTTTGGATGATAATAAAAAATTTATAGATGTCACTAAAAAATACGATGGAACTGGCTTGGGAGATGGATGTGTCGTGACAGATTTATCTGATTTGCAAAAATTCCTTAAAGCATTATTAGAAGATAAAACGTTCATTTCATCTGATGGGTTAAAGCAAATGCTACATCTTGTTGATGACTATGGTCTAGGCATTTCAGCGGAAGAAACACCTTCTGGCATATATTATACGCATAATGGTGACGCCAGTGGTTATTCCGGCCAATATTATCTTGATAAGTCGAATAACTTAGTCATTATTTTAACTAATAGTGATGAAACTAAATTCATTGGTGATCTCAGTGATAACATTTATCAACAATTATAAAAAGTTATTCATACGAATTATTTTTTTATCGTTTTTTTTTGCATGGAGTATGTCTGCTCATGCTGTCATTATTCTTGATAGCACTTTTAAAAAATCGGGCTTTGCCGCCGCAGAACAATTGGCTATGCAGCCCGCATTTCAGGCGCTGATGCACTTGGAATCCGAGTTGGATGTTATTGATGGCTCAGGAGTCTGGATTGGTAACTATCGAGGGCATGGTTATGTATTAACAGCCGCGCATATGTTTGTGGGTGGCATAGAAGCGAATGGCTATACCTATGTATTAAGAAGTGGCGAGCGTTTTCAGGGCGAAAAATTATTTTTACACCCATTATACCGAAATAAAGGGAATCATGATCGCACAGGGTTTGATCTTGCTGTTGTGCAGTTAAGTAAGGAAGTAACACAAGCAGGTGCTCAACCTTTTTTGTATAGTGGAACGAAAGAGTATGGTGGATTGCTTACCTTTATGGGATATGGATATCGTGGTATTGGTTCCAAGGGTCAAATGACGATTATAGATACTAAAAATCGCGCTGCTGCGGCACAAGGTGTTGTTACTAAAGTTGTTGATGCAAAAAAAAATATTCAGCAACAAGACGATGCCGGAAATTATTTGGAAATTTGGTTACCGAAAGAAGATGGTTCGTTAAAAGATGCTCATGACGCCATTTCTACTTTTCCTAAAACATCGCTTGTTGGTTTGTTGGGTTCAGGTGATAGTGGCGGTCCTGCGTGGCTTCAGTTTAATAATGATTGGGTAATAGTAGGCATCAATTCAGATGGCACAGGAAATGCAAAGTATGGGGACTACTCTTGGTTTGCACGAATTTCGTCTGTGCAAGAATGGTTGCGATTAATGGTGCCGTCGTTAAAGTTTTGGGATAACGGAGTCAGGTAATCTCTGAGAATACATCAGATCTTTTACTTCCGGTAATAAAGATTACTGGAAATATCTCCTAGGTCTAAGGCGCGCAGTGCGTAGCCCGTATTACGCTGCGCTTCATACGGGCTACGACGGTGCTACATTTGGGATTATGCAGATTGCTTTAGTAGCACCATACAATGATTGCCTTCCGCGTCATTCAGACGTAGTGCACCTTGATAACCCGTGAATTCATCTTTGCTGACTAATGAAAAATTAACCCCATGAAAAGATTTATTTTCAATAACGGCATCTGTTGCTCTAGACATGTAAGCGTAACGATCTTTCAATCCCATAAAAAAGAAATCCGGTGTGGCTGCCAATGATATACCAGAATAGGATGCGATGGATGGTAAACCAATAAAAGGGGTTTTTATCGGGGATAAATCTATCGTAATGTTAATTGTCTTGGCTAATTGATCTAATGACATATTTTGACATTGTTCTTTTGAGTCATCCGTCAAGCGATCAAAGATAAAAGTGGTTTGTGTTGCAAGCGCTTGCGTGCATGAAACAAGTGCTAAGCTAACAAAGAGTGTTTTTAGATAAGTTTTCATTTGGACCTCAATAAAAAAGCGATTGTAGGCTGATTATTTGGAATATCAACCTAAAATTGCCTAATCCTGGTTTAAATGATATTATATTGTGCAAATTAACCGCTGTACTTGTAACAATTGCTAGCAAAAATTTCTCAGAGCTGCGTAAAAATGTTTACCTATCAATATGCACAACCCGACGCTTATCATTTCAGCTTAGACTCGATTCATTTAGCTGAGTTTGTTGCTAGTCAATTACAATCACGCTCTGATTTGGCGTCTTTACGTGTCTTGGATTTGTGCGCTGGTTGTGGCGTCATAGGCTTAGAGTTATCTTGGTATGTGCGCGCGTTAAGGCAATTTGATTTCGTTGAAGTACAAGAGACTTACACGCCCTACTTTAATAAAAATATGGCTATCGTCAATCGCCCTGAATTGCAGCTTTGCTGGCATCCCATGAATTACGATGAACTACAAGACAAACAGTGGAAAGAAAAATTTGATCTCATTGTGAGTAACCCACCCTACTTTCAGCAAGGACAAGGCATGTTGTCGCCGTCGGAATTTAAAAATCGCTGTCGATTTTTTCTAGATAGTAATTTTACGAATTTTATTTATGCAATTTCAAATTCGCTGAAGTGTGGTGGGCAAGCTTATTTTTTATTGCGACCTCTGCTGCACCATGGTACAGATTTATTTTCTGAACTGCAAAAAATACTAGTACCGATGGATTTGATAGCAAGAAAGATAACGCAGCTTCGTGGGACAGATGTGATTTTGTTAGAAAAAAATATCCGTGATTCGTTTGGCTTCTCGCATTCCTGATAAATATGCACCATGCGTCGTGCCAGGAAAGAATTTATTCGTCGCTTCACCCGCAAAGAAAATCTTGTTGTCGATTGGTTCAGCTAATGTATCATAATCCGCACCAGAAGCATTTATTGGTATATAAGAGTATGAGCCTAACGTGTAAGGATCACTTGCCCAACGAGTAATTAAATAATGCAAAGGGTCAGGAATAGGTGAGCTAACATATTGGCGTAACACCGACATAACTTCTGCCACGATTTCTTCATCCTTTTTTGTTTCAAATCGGTGTGCAATGCTGCCACCGAAAAATCCTACCAGTACAGCATGATGAAATGATCTTTCATAATTTAAAAACCAAGCGACACTGGGATAGCTTTTAGCAAGATATGTGATGATTCTGCAATCGGTCGGCCAAAATGTAGCAGGAAATTTCAGCGCAATTTTATTAAGAACCCCCATGCCTAAACGTGAAATAGCTTGTTGTTTTTTTGCAGGAAGTTCAGGCTCAAATTTTACCTTACCTGCTTTTAATATACCCAGAGGCAGCGTGACTACCACAGCATCTGCCTGAAACGTTTTTTGTTTCGTCAGAATTTCAACGCCTGTTTGATAGTATCGAATATGCGATACCGGACTATTTAATTGAATATTGATATTTTTTGCTAATCCATCCACGATGGGTTGATACCCATCTAAGATCATGTGATTACCACCTGGCAGAGGCGTTTCGTCTTTATCCCAGTTTTTGCCTGATAACTTATCAGTATCAGCGCCCGTGTAAAGTGGCAGAAATAATGAGCGCCATCGAAAAATGTCGGGTGTTAAGTGTAAATATTTTTTTGCATTATAAACAGACTGCATAGCGTCATGTAATGATATATCGACTGCTTGTAAGTTTGCGTAATCACTCGCTGCTTGCAAAAGATGTAAAAATTCCTCTGCAATAAAATCATTTTCACTACCTGTGACTAGCTGTTTTTTATTAGCAAAATAAAAACCATCTAATGGTTGGGGTTCATGATTGACAGCAAAACGCTGACATAATTCGATTACAGGATTATTTTCAATGCCATGAATAATGAATGCACCGATATCAAAAGGAAATCCAAGTGATTCATCAGTCCACGTACGGCCCCCGATTCGATCTCTGGCTTCCAGTACAGTGACGTTAAATTTATTAGATATTAATTGCTGTGCAGCAGCTAAGCCAGCTAACCCAGCGCCAATAATCACAATATGCGGTTCTTTGTTATGCATAAAATAAAAGTTCTATATATGGGAAGTTCAAAAATAACCCAGAATTAGTATTAGGTTAGATATTCTCATTTTCTACTGCTACAATCCAGCGCTTAATTATATTAAAAAATAAAAAGGCTATATGAAAAAACCTATCGAATTTCCTCGCATTGCTTTTACGATTTGTATTTTAGCGACTGCTTTCTACATGTATGAGTTTACCTTGCAAGTTTCATTAGGTGTGATGACAAATGAATTAATGCAGGATTTGAGTTTGAATGCAGCCAGTTTAGGTTTGGTATCGGCTTTTTATTTTTATGCGTATACGCCCATGCAAGTGCCAGCCGGTTTATTGCATGATCGTTTTGGACCGCGGCGTACCTTGACTATTGCCATTCTTATTTGTGCATTAGGCGCATTGTGTTTTAGTTTTAGCACGACTATTGTGCATGCTTCATTAGGCCGTTTTTTGATGGGGATTGGTTCTGCATTTTCATTTAGTGGTGCGTTGATGTTGATTGCGCGTTGGTTTCCGCCACAACATTTTGCGGTGCTATCTGGTTTTGCGCAACTGATGAGTTCGGTGGGTGCGATTGGTGGTGAAGTACCACTCGCCAAAGCGATTCATCATTGGGGTTGGCGTCATAGTATGTTGGCGTTAGGATTATTTGGGATAGCACTGGCATTGGTTGTTTGGTGGATAGTGCGCGATTTTCCAAACGAGCAACAACCAGAATCAACCGCACATCAACATCATTTAGAAACGAACATCTTATTAAAATTTAAATTATTAGTTGGTAATGCGCCTGCCTGGTGGATTGCCGCTTACTCATTTTTAATCTGGGCACCGATTGCTGCATTTGCTGGCTTGTGGGGTATCCCCTTTCTTGTTAGCGCCTATCATTTAAGTACCGAAAGCGCATCGTATGCGTGTGCTGCTATTTGGATAGGGATTGGCATTGGTTCACCACTCAGTGGCTGGATTTCCGAGCAATTGGAGCGACGCTGTGCTGTGTTGGCAACCTGTGCTGCATTAGGGATTATAGCGTCTATTAGTATTATTTATTGCACTGTCTCAATGCCGTTGCTTTATTTGATGCTGTTTTTGCTGGGATTAGCCGGTGGTGGTCAATCACTGGCGTTTTGTGTTGTACGTGATAATAGTCATCCTAAAAACATTGGTGCAGCGATCGGGTTAAACAATATGGCAACTGTGGCAGGTGGAGCGATTGTGCAACCATTGGTAGGGTACCTGCTCTATTTAAATTGGGATAACGTCATGTTGGGTAATACTCCAGTTTATAACGCAACAGATTATCGTATGGGGTTATTAATGATTCCTGTGTGTTATATGTTGGCCGCGATTGTGAGTACTTGTTGTGTGAAAGAGACGTATTGTAAGCAGCAGTATGCTTACTAATGAAGGAGTAAGATTTTTATAACTGACATTTAATCATAGAGTTACACACCTCAGGAAAATTGCCTATGTATTGCTATACTTAGTAGGGGAGTATCCAGATGAGGTAAAACTTATGCCGCAGAATAATGGTCAATTGAGTCCAGAGCAAATCGCAGCTGAGTTAAAGGTTATTGCGAAGATTCGTGCTGAACGTGAGCAGGCGGAACGTGATCTTGCAAAACAGAGAGCATCAGAACCACAAAATATGGTGCCTGTGAGTCCTTTAAGTCAGACTGAAGCACTACAGCAGGAACGTGATTTTGCAGCTCTTCGAGTTAGGCAGGATGAAGTGGATGCAGAGACAAAAAAATACGAAGCTGCGAAAGCAGCAAAAGGACAGTCAACTCCACCGACGGAGTTAGAGACTAGTCGAAAAGCAGCAGCGCAGAGAGCAGAGAAAGACAAAAGCAAGCCTATAAACATTTCCCCAGCCCGTCTTGAGGAGATTAAGCAAAGAGCTAGAGCAGAACAAATAATAAAATCACGTAGCGCTCCTAATTCACCTAATGATCCCCAACCCAAGCAGAAAGCTACCTCAAAATCTGCGCCTGTGTCACCTACGGGTAAAAGATCTTGAGTGCTTTAAGGACTTTCATGAGGGTATATAATACCAAATTTATTTTTAAGGGGTTTAACCCCAAAAGACAAAAAGATGTTACCGCCGCTGATGATCAGCATCCTCTCGAATTTGGTCATCAGCCCACTGCAATTCCAACAGATGCAATGAAAGAAAAGTTACTGGATGATTTGGTCGTGCTTGGTCTCGTTACTGCGGAGCAAAAAGAATCGGCTACTGTTGTAACGGTATGCGCACCTGAAGATAGTGCAATCGTATTATTCTGGGATCCTTTAATTTATAATATCCACTTATCCAACTTAATAAAAAAATGGTTGCTTGATAATGAAGTGGAGCATGTTATACCACATGCGCCAGATGATAATTGTATTTTTATTACGATGAAAGGTATTCAAGAAATTGATTATCTCATAAAAACCAAAGTCGCTCCGAAACTTACCAACATGAAGTAGATGTTTCGAGTATATGTTAGTATGGGGTATATTTTTTATTGCTAGGACAGGAGGTCTGAAATGAAATCCCAAATCATTACTGAGTTCGGCGATCCATCTGTTTTTCAGCTTAGCGATATCCCTAAACCTACCCTACTCCCGGGCCATGTTTTAATTAAAGTTGTTGCAACCAGTGTAAATCAAATCGATTGTAAAATTCGTAGTGGTGCAGTTGCGGCCGTCTCGCCGGTATTTCCTGCTGTGTTACAAGGTGATGTGGCGGGCATAGTTGATGCTATTGCATCGGATGTAACAAAATTTAAAGTTGGTGATGAAGTTTATGGTTGTGCGGGTGGTTTCATCGGCACAGGTGGTGCATTGGCTGAGTATATGTTGGCAGACGTGAATTTACTGGCTAAAAAACCGCATTCTCTTTCTATGTTACAAGCCGCTGCTTTACCATTAGTTGGCATTACGGCGTGGGAAGCGTTATGTCAAAAAGCGAATGTTAAATCAGGCCAGACAGTCTTGATTCACGGCGGTGTCGGCGGTGTTGGACATGTTGCTATACAGTTAGCAAAAACACGCGGTGCAATTGTTTATACGACAGTTTTAAAACCCGAAGATTTTGCATTAGCGAAATCATTTGGCGCAGATGAAGTGATTAATGCCAAAGAAGAATCTGTAGAAGCGTATGTGCAACGACTTACACAGAATAATGGTTTTGATGTTGTCTTTGATACTGTTGGTGGCCCTAATTTAGATAAATCATTTGCAGCGGCTGCACTGAATGGTGTGGTTGCAACAACGGCAGCACGATCAACACATGATTTATCCATCATGCACAGTAAGGCATTAAGCTTACATGTTGTTTTTATGTTATTGCCCATCATCAAAAATAAAGGCCGTGCGGCGCATGGTGAGATTATGTCTGCGCTGACTAAAGTAGTCGATGCCGGTAAATTGAAATTATTAATTGATCCCAAGCAATTTACGTTAGCGACAGCAGCGGATGCGCATCGCTGGTTAGAATCAGGAAAAGCACAAGGTAAGGTCGTTGTCTCAATTTAAAAAAGGAGATTTCATGAAGCGTTTATTCATATTGCTATTATTAATGCCCATGATGGTTTTTGCTGAAGATAATATGCAAAAAGCCGCTGCGACCATTTCAGAGCATTACTCTGCTCTACCAATTCAATATGATTTTGATGGCATCAAAAAAGAAAAAATCTCTGATAAAATTTTCAGACAATATGTCATGGGTTCAAAATCCATGTTAGTTAAATGGACCTTAAAGAAAGGTGCCATTATTCCACTGCATTTCCATGCAAATGAACAAATCACCTGGATTACACAAGGTTCGGTGAAAGTGTTATCGCAAGGCAAAACATTTATCGTGAAGGCTGGTGGTGTCTTGATTCTACCCCCTTATGTGCCACATCAATTTGAAGCATTGGAAGATACGATTGATATTGATGTTTTCACGCCAGTGCGAGCAGATTGGTTAACGGGTGAAGTGCCTGGGTATTTGCAGAAAAAATAACAATTCGGTGGATGCGTTGCGCCCTGAGATATCCCCACGAAGACGAAACACTCTAACGTCATTTTTTTCAATTCAATCAATAGGTTAATAGTTAATTCATTAATCATTCGCCCATCAAGCAAACACCTACATTATTGCTATACTTAAAAAATATACAATAGGGCGGTGTTATGGGCTCAAGCAGAAAGATAACCATCAATAAGGACAACACCCGAGTGTTGGACATTCGAGATCGGCCACCGATAACAAACATAGTGTTCGAAGGTGGTGGCCCAAAAGGTGTTGTTTATGTAGGCGCAGTAAAAGCTTTGGAAGCGCAAGGGGTACTAAAAAATATAAAAAATGTCGCTGGAAGCTCTGCAGGCGCTATGACAGCCGTTTTTATTGGGCTGGGTTGTTCAGCCGATCAATTTGATAGCATGTCTAAAGCAATCAATTTAGGCGAATTATTGGATCCTCCGGAAATAAGTGGTCAAGCAACATATACGGAGCGCATGGCAAAAGGCATTGTTAATTTAGCAAAAACATCGATAGCGGGTAAAGGCCCTGAAGATCGTTACATGTTCACAGGTGAAAAACTTCTCGATAAAATTCGTGAAGTGGTCGCTACTCTAGTAAAAACAGCCATTGCAAAATATCCAGATATCAATGACCTAGGCATAAAACCCGACCATATTACATTTAAAGATATTCAACGCATTTCAGAAAAACATCCTGACTTACATTTTAAAGACATTGTCATTACAGGCTCAAATTTAACAGAAAAAAAACTTGAGTTTTTCAGTGCCGACACCACACCCGATATGGAGATTGCAATGGCAACACGGATTTCCATGTCGCTCCCTGTATTTTTTAAACCGGTTACTTACAACGATAAAGTGTATGTCGATGGTGGTGCATTAAATAATTTCCCTATGGATATTTTTGATAAGGAACCGTATTTATCTCGCAATGGCAATCAAGGACACCTCCATCTAGGAGAACAAAAACAAAACCTACAAACTATCGGATTGCGGGTTGATGATGAAAAAGAAATGCAAGAGATTCTATGGAAAGCTCGTGCGAATCCAGAAGCTAGAACGTCATTGAGTATGTTGGATAAAGTA
This sequence comes from Gammaproteobacteria bacterium, assembly GCA_013286085.1. Taxonomy (GTDB): domain Bacteria; phylum Pseudomonadota; class Gammaproteobacteria; order DSM-16500; family DSM-16500; genus UBA5158. The sequence continues at coordinate 12,284 of JABDGK010000044.1, forward strand.
GTCGGTTTAAAAGTGGATGATGCTGCAAGAGCGATAGATAAAGCTACTTATGATAAGTATTCATTACAAACGATACAAATCTCTGATCTAGGACACAAAACCACGGATTTTGATGTGAATGAAGAAAAACGCGCAAAGATGATTGCAGAAGGAAAAAGCGCAGCTAGCGCATACCTTGATTATAATATTGGCTCAAGCATCTATGATAAATATGCTAGTTTTTCAGACATGATCGAACACCAAACTGATGCAGCGTTAGTGCAACTCTGCAAAGATTTAGCTGACCCAACGACAGAGTTTACCTTGGAAAATCATACGGATGCTGAATCTGTTACCATACGCTCTGCTTGCTTAACTATAGCAAAAAACACGTTGCAAGCACGAGAATCAAACGTAAAGGATATGTTAAAAGAGACAGAGGAAAAAGTAAAAATTGCTGGCGCATCTAAGGATAAAGCTGAATCACATAGAGCTGATATTCCATCAGAAGACAAAAATTGGCAAGATCTCGAAAAAAGCATAGAAGCAGTAAACAGAACCTATGAGAGAGTCAGATACATGGATAGAGAAATGCAAGCAGGCCGATCGGTAAAAGAAGATTATATTCAAACCTGGGGAACACTGGAGGAGCTAAAGCAACTACTTTCAGAGCAGCTTACAACCCTAGAAAATGTTACTCACACTGTTGAAGCAACACGAAAAAAACAGGATATTAATGACGGTAAGAGTTTATTCGCAGCTACTAAGCCATTATCAAATGCGATCCAGATTGACTCATCACCCCGGGCGGAAATGAATTTTTCTGTGTCCTCACCAACGCCAGACCTGCTACAGCAAGCGCCTCTTCCCTCAACTTCAGTACGGGTAAGGTAGTGATATGGCATCTTCTAGCAAAATCCTAAATGCACCTATTTTCTCACCGCAAACTGACGATGAGAAAAAAATGCTTGCTTACATTGAAGATGCGATAAAAAATCCAGATAAGATAAATGAATTAATTGAAATTACTACAACGCGTAATTTAGTCACAATATATCGCCTTTGTGAACAAAGTCCCGTATTCAAAGATTTCTGTCGCAATGATAAAAAATTAAAAGAAGCATGGAGTAACTATTTAAAAGAGAACAACTGCCCATCCATGGAAATTAAAACGCAAGATGGTAAAGAATTTGATATTTTTAATCATATTATGGGGTTGGCATTGATTGACGAATGTCTACAAACACAAAATAACAATGCTGAGCGCCAATACCTGATGTATTTAGCTTGTGAACAAGGGTTATTTAAAGCTTTATTTGTACGTTGCAAGGTAATGCTTTCCGCTATAAAACTAAGCGTTCATGGTGCAGACTATAAAAAGAAGACAGAACAGTTTCTAGAGAGTGTCAATGGGTTAGGTAATCATTACTGGGGTTATGGTTATTATAAAGCGGGCGACTTGCTATTAGAAGCATCCAATTATTTTGCTTCACTGCATCAACTTGCAATCAATAACAAAGATCCCAATGCCTATGATTTTTTGGATCGTGCTAAGGCGTTTTGCGCGGCATCCATTCAAAATTATTTGACCGCTAATTTTTTTGCGAGCAATGAATATTCGAATGTTATTTTTAGAAATATACCGGATGGCAAAACATTTCTTGATGGGATAAGAAATTTTGAAGAATGGGTTACAGAAAAAATGACATTGTTTAAAGGAATCTTAGGCCAAGCATTCGATATTGTTTACGATCAAGCTAATAAAAAGTTCAATCAAGTTATCATGCAGGAAGATATTGTTTTAGAAGAGTATAAAAATTCGTCTTTAGTGTATTCAAAGCAGGTTGCTTTCCAATATAAAAAAAGAGAAACACTTCAACCTTCTGTTAGCGCAAACCCACCAGAAAAAAAATTTTAAAAATTTTTATCCACCGATTTCTCGACCCCGCTTTTATTTGTTTCTCGCTCGCAATGACGAGTGGTGGTGACAGGAGTAGTTTCGATATGACCTAACAGTGCAGCTTTAGGATAGCTAACAATAACTGTCAGATCAAGTTCAGTTTTCTACATATTATTTTTTACGAGCTGGTTGTAATTCTTTTGCAAGTTCCATTTTATATAATTTATCTAATTTCGGTTTTGCTAAATTATAAATAGTCTCCCCCATACTGAGGCCTTGTTTTTTAGCGAGTGCTTTAATAGCAAGGTAAACATCGATTTTGATATCTAAACGACGCAACTTTAATTTTTTACGAGATTTATTTTGACGCAGTGTCAATAAACAGCGCTGCCATTTATCGGGAGTAATGTATTTATCTATCCATGCTTGTAGTGCTTCTTTGCGCTGTAATAGCGAATCTTTCTTCGAGGTGCTATCTTTCCAATTAATGATTGGCAGCGCTTTAAATGCTTCTTTTGCATCATACATGAAGCCAAGGTGTTCGATCGATTTGTTGGTAGATAGACGATTCAGCTTAATTGCATTTTGAAAATAACTATCTACCAAATGTAAATTAGCAAATGTGACACCTTTCCTTGGTCTTGGCATTGTTAAAATTCCATTTTTGAGTATAGTCACCCAGTGACTATTTAAAAAGCGGTACCACGACCACTCTTCGCAATATCATGTAGCATTAATTCCTGCAGTTTTTTAGCAATGGGACCCGGTGTGCCGTTACCGATTGTTGTATCCTCAAATTTCACCACAGGCAATACATTTAAGCCTGTGCCGGTGATGATAACTTCACGAGCAGTTTGTAACTCGTTTAAGGAAATAGCCTTTACGGCTGTTGTCATACCATGTTCGCGCGCTAATTCACAGGTTCTCACCATGGTGGTGCCTTTTAAAATAGAATCTAAAGGCGGATGTATAAGCGTGTGGTTTTGATCCACAATTAAAATATTTTCAGTGGCACTTTCGGTAATATGCCCCTCTGCATCTATGCTAATAACAAAATCCAGATTGCGATCAACGGCTTCTTTTTTCATTAACACATTAGAAAGATAATTACAGGATTTTACCTGTGCCATCCAAGATGATTTGGAAGGAATATGGCTTTTACCAATGACTGTGCCCGCCGTATATTTTTCTGGGGGAGGTGCACCGAGTTTTGTAATGATGACATACAATTGTGTATCGATGGAATCGTAAGGGTTGACAGAAAAACCACCCGGGCCGCGCGAAAGAAAAATGCGAATGATAGCATTATCTTGATTGGCTGCGCGGAGTGTTTCTAAAACAATGGCTTTTATTTTTTTAATATCAACAGGTAGTTTGAGTGCAATTTTTTCGGCAGAATTGCATAATCGATGTAAATGTTCATCCATCAAATAAACGGACCTTGCTACGGCTTTCATGGCCTCAAAAACACCATCACCACGATGAACCATGTGATCATCGATTGGTAATAGCATCATGCAGGGATCTTTGACGATGCCGCCAAACCAAGAGGAGTAAAAAGCGTAATACTCACTAAAAAAAGGGTTCTTTTGGGTTTGTAGTTTTGCAACGATTTCTTTTTCGTTAAGAATTGGGATAGTCATTTACTTCTCTTTAACAAAGCGAGATTTAAAATGAAATTATCTACTCCATGGAGATACAAATCAAGAATTGATAGAGATGGAATCTTAGTACACGATAAACAATCAATTCAGCGAGTTGTTTGCTACTCATCATTAGTAAGTTGCAGAAAAACGGGCACGGGCACGCACGCGGGCACGTTCACGATGGGTTCATTGACGTATTCGAAAGTGCTTAATAGGCAATATAATCCATCGTGGATTGCTTAACATTAGGTTGATTATCAACTAGGCCAGCCGATATAGCTAAAGAAAGTGCGATAACAGTAATGAATTTCAGATTATTTAAAAATTCCATTTTCTTAACTCCTTCGGGTAACGCTAAATGTGGTGGGTAGAAGTATAAGGTACCTCATGATTAGTAATAGATAAATCTAGGGATTACCCTATTTTAGTACAGGTTAGTACTAAAAAATCAATAAAATATTATATTTATCAATAAGATATAAAAATAATTTTTTTTGTACTACGAGAGCCTTGCCGCGCACATTCAAATGTTATACTAAGAATGTGAAAGAAATAATTACCAAATGATGGAGCGCATTATGGCTAACAAAAGCGATTTGGATCTATCTCGGTTGAGCCGTTCTGCGGGTGCTGCAAGGTATTTATCAGGTGTCAACAGTATTGCTGGTGTGAGTGCATTAATTCAGGGTCAGCCTGCATTGAGAGCCGCAATTTATGCAGCGCTCATGGTGCCAAGCGTATTTCAAGTTTACGTTAAGAATGCGGCAGACCTTCACATTGCTTTAAATATTTTTCCTGAACATGCTAGGGAAATAAGATCAGCTTTTGTTCCTCCCGTGCCTCACAACACGCCACAAAATAGCCCTCGTGGGCGTTAAAAGAAAAGCATACTTGCAAAACCACAAATAATAATTATACTTAGCTTCGAAAGCAGGTATTGAATCGAAGCCCTACAAGCAAACACTAGGAAGTCAGAGGTTGAATGTGGTGTGCATACCTTTTTATAAAAGGCAGCCTAAAACGTTCCCGAGACATCCACGTAACGAACTATGGCGTTCGATCATGCCTGCTCTTCACTCTTCTCTTTCGTTATCAATAAAGCCATTAATTTTTCTGGGTGTTGAATAATATCTTCTTTAGTTTTGCGTGATAATTGTTTAATAAATTTTTCTACTTTCATGGCGAAACGTTTATCTTTTCCTAAGTCCCACTGCTGAGCAATTTGAATAGGTTTAAAACTGCGGGTGTATTTGCATCTTCCGGTGCCGTTGATGTGTGCTTCGTAACGACGTGCTACATCATTGGTATAGCCTGTGTAGTAAGTGTCATTATCACATAGCAGCATATAAACCCAGTAGTTCACGGATTATGTTTCTCCTTGTACCATCCCCATTACCGACTGACGCGTGCGGCTCGGAAGCAAAATGCAGCTAGGTTTTACCCAGCATCTGCAAATTGAACAGCATCAATAGCATGTAATATATCAGTCGATGATTTTTCATTTACCAACGGAATTAATTCATTATACATGGTTGTTAATGTTAGTTGCCGCATTTGTTCTTGTAGTTGTTCTAGGGTTGTTAGATCTTCAATTAACATCGTGCTAGTCGATTGATTCTCGAGAGCTTCAATACGTTGATATTTATCCCGCCGTAATGTTTCATATTGACGAAGTACGGTTGGCAAGTCAGCATTTATTTTTTGTAAACAGGCTGTTAATACGTAGGCATCTTCAATAGCGAGACTTGTACCTTGCGCTAAAATAGGCCCCATTGCGTGTGCCGCATCACCGATTAATGTGACTCTGGATGTGGACCAGTGTGTCGGCGGTGAGATTGCATAAATGGGTAAATGAAAACTCTGCGCTGTCGATGCTGCCGCAATGAGTTTCTGCACATCTGTATTCCAGTTTGCGCTGAGCAATTGTAATTGTGCAAATGCATGATCCCGGTGTGCTAACATTTCAGCTGGCATTTTTACCGGTAAATACCACATAAATTTATTATCTTGCACTGGCCACACAATGCAAACCTTACCAAGCCCTAGTGTAAAATAGCTTTGTTCATTCGAAAAATGCGGAACATCTTCTGCGGCTACAATGCCACCCCACCAACAAAACCCCGTATACTGTGGCGCTAAATCGTCATTTATTATTTTTCTGACTTGAGAGTGAATACCATCTGCACCAATGATCAGATCCGCAGTCTCTTCTGTGCCATCGGTAAAAGTAACGCGTGCTTCCTGTTGATTTTCAGTGATGGATACACACATTTTGCCGAGTTGTAGGCAAGCCGCAGGTAATTCGTTTAACAACGCTTGCTGTAGATGGCTGCGCTCGATGGGCAGGATATTGCCACCAATTAAGTTTAAGAAATGGTCAGGATTCTCACTGAAAATCTTTTCCCCTTGATGATTTATAATATGGCATTGGTTAATAGGGACCCAATAGGGATCTAAACAATGCGATAAACCTAGCCAGTTGAGATAGCGGATGCCATAAGGCCACACTAAAATACCACCACCGATATTTTGTAACCGACTGGTTTTTTCATAAATTTTTACTTCAAAACCAGCACGTTGGCAGGCTAATGCGCATGTGAGCCCTGCGATCCCGGCGCCGATAATAATGACTTTCATAAAGATAATGACTCGTGGATATTTGCAAAGTGGCTATTATACGCAGAATAAGGCTTTTTTGTCAGAACTATTGCTTTTTTATGAGTCAATGCAGATAATTCACGGCAATTATATTTCTATTTGAGGACGCCATCATGTCTGCTGCCCTGTTAACGACGACGCAACAAGAAGACTATCAGAAAAATGGCTATCTTATTATTCGTGATTTTATCGCCCCTGAAATTTGTGAACATCTTATGGCGCGTGCACACCAGTTGATTGAGAACTTTAATGTGGCTGACGTGAAAACGGTTTTTTCTACACAAGACCAACGGCACGCAAAACAGTTGTATTTTTTAGATTCCGGTGATGATATTCGCTTTTTCTTTGAAGCCGGTGCATTGAGTCAGGATGGTGAATTAGTCGTAGAAAAACATAAAAGCATTAATAAAATTGGCCATGCATTACATGATCTAGATCCGGTGTTTAATACATTTAGTCGCACACATAAAATGGCGATGCTGGCTCATGATTTAGGATTGCGAAATCCGTTGTTGTTGCAATCCATGTACATTTGTAAGCAACCCCGCATCGGTGGTGAAGTCACGTGTCATCAAGATGGTACGTATTTACATACCAAAAATAAATCGGTTGTTGGATTATGGATTGCACTGGAAGATGCAACGCAAGAAAATGGTTGTCTCTGGGCTATTCCGGGTGGTCATACAACACCATTAAAATCACGTTTTACGCGTAATATGCAAGACGAAACCACGAATACCGTTTTAGATGATAGCGATTGGAATTTAGCAAACATGGTACCGTTGGAAGTGCCGCGTGGTAGTGTGATTGTCTTGCACACCCAATTACCGCACATGAGCAAAGAAAACACGTCAGCAAAATCACGTCATGCTTACACATTGCATATGATGGATGGTCATGATGAATTTTCAAATGATAACTGGATGCGACGCCCTGCTAATAAGCCCTTTACAGGATTTATTTAACATCGGCTGCTTGCTCGCGTGAGAGCGCATTGATTTCATGGTTGAGTGAAAAACTTAATACCGTTCGTATTAAGACGATACTGGCCACAATGCCAACGGAATAATAATCCGGTGCGGTAGTGGTACCAATCAAATCGGCGGCCACAATAAATTCCAGGCCTAATACTAAGTTACGGCCTAAGCGCAAACGGATGGCATTAATATCCGTGATTTTAGTGGCTATAAATTGATAGCGGATATAACGATAAAGTGCAGTGATGATGCCAGTGAGAATGACTAGTACGCCGCAGAAAGAAATACTGTGCTGAATATAAAGCAGCACTTGATGAAAGCTCGGCATGTCCATGGTGTAATTTCCTCGGTTATTTAGAAATTTTAACATAGATTCTTGTCAAG
>JABDGK010000045.1 GCA_013286085.1 Gammaproteobacteria bacterium
CAAATCGGGAACCGGTGCAGTGCAGCGAGAATTAGCAAAATTGACAGCTGCTGGTTTGGTGACAGTAAAGCAGGTCGGTAATCAAAAACGCTATCAAGCTAATCGTGCCGCGCCCTTTTTTTCGGAGCTGCGTGGTATTGTGCTTAAAACGTTTGGTCTGGCTGATGTAATACGAAATGCATTAACTCCATTAGCGAAACAAATTCATTTTGCATTTATCTATGGATCTATCGCAAAACAAGAAGACACAGCGAAGAGCGATATTGATTTGATGATTATCACTGATCAATTAACTTATGCTGAATTATTTCAGTTGTTAGAAAAAACAGAAGCGCAGCTGGGGCGAACAATTAACCCTACTTTTCACTCTCGATCAGAATGGTCGCAGAAATTCCATCAAAGTAATAATTTTATTACCCAGCTAATAAAACAGCCTAAAATTTTTTTGATAGGGACAGAGGATGAGCTTGCCAAGCTTGGATAATTTAGTCAAAACGGGACAATTGAAAGTTGAGCCTTTTAGTCAGCAAGAGTTTGCTGGATTAGTACGTTCAGGCCAAGCGCGTTTGAAGGATGCACTCAATGAAGCTCTTGCCATCGAGAGTCGTTTTGATTTGGCTTATAATGCAGCGCATGCATTAGCATTGGCGGCATTACGTCATCATGGTTATCGATCAAGTAATCGTTTCGTTGTTTTTCAAGTGTTGCCTCACACAGTGGGTGTTGGTCCAGAGGTGTGGCGAGTTTTGGCAAAATGCCATGATCGCCGTAATATTGCTGAATATGAGGGAGATATTGAATTTGATGATCAGCTATTGCAAGATTTGTTATCTGCAGCTCAGATATTATTGGAACAAGTTAGGTTGAAGTTTGGCTCAAATAATTTAGAAAAAATTAAGACACTCTTTGATATGTGGGCGGACAATGGCCGATCAGATGTAATGGCGGAAGGCCATACATTTTCTGTGAAAAAGATGATAGAACATTTTCCCGTTCTGTCACGCTATCGTTTTCTTGATGTGGGATGTGGAAATGGCTGGGTAGTCCGTGTTGTTTCACAAGATGATGCATGTTCACTAGCGATGGGGATAGATGTATCTCATGAAATGATTAATCTTGCATTAAATAGAGTAAACAATTCGCCAATACAAAAATTTCTATGCACTGATTTTCTCACGTTTAATGCGGATAAATCATTTGATGTATTGTTTTCCATGGAAGCATTTTATTATATTTTTCCTGTCGAGTCTGCAATCACAAAAGCATTCGATCTATTAAATACGAATGGCATTATCATTGTTGGAATGGATTTCTATCAAGAAAACAAAGACTCTCACGATTGGCCGGAAAAAGTCGGTGTGCCAATGCAATTAAAATCCATCATGGAGTGGAAAAATCTATTCATTAATGCTGGTTTTAAAAACGTTGAAGTTAATCAAATTAAAAATCCAAATGCTACGGAACTGTGGCAGCGTGATTATGGCACATTAGTCATTGCTGGAGAAAAATAATGGTTCAGTATAGGTTCAGCATTTTTCCTACATACCAGTAATAGGCTAAACGTAACTCTATGAGCTTATTGGTACACTGCAGAAGATGATTGCTTTCATTTCGGTCACTCTGTATTATCCGCGGCATGTTAAAAATCATATCGCTGGTATTACATTTCATACGTATCATAGTCATGTTTGCAAAGCCAAAAGGTGTAAAAGCACTAATGGCTGAAATATGATGCTGCGTAAACAGCTCATTCAGTTATCCAGAAAACATAAACGCATATCAAAATTATCATTTATGGATAGATTGTTTTTTGCGATTTTTGCGCATTATATTAATCCACGCCGTCTTGTCAAATCAGCTATCATTCAAGCCAGCAACCATTATTAAATTTCATAAAACACTTATCAAACAAAAATATAAGTTATTATTTTCTGCAAAAGCAAAGAGAAAACCTGGCCCTAAAGGACCATCGAAAGAGCTGATTAATTTAATCGTCGAAATGAAACAACGCGATCCACAATATGGGTATCTGCGCATTGCTACGCAAATCCAATGCCATTGAGATCAATAAGGATGTTGTTAGACGTGTATTGCAACATCATTTTAAAAAATATCCTGGAAATAGTGGAGGACCATCGTGGTTATCATTTCTAGCCAATACAAAAGATTCGTTATGGTCTGTTGATTTTTTAACTGTGAATCAATACTATTAAAATCCTATTGGGTGATGGTGCTAATGGATCAATTCGCTAGAAAAATAATAGGATTTTCGGTGTATCCAGGTGATATGAACGGGAGTGCTATTTGCTGTATGTTTAACAGAATTATCTCCATGCAGAAGTTGCCAACATATTTATCATCAGATAATGATCCATTGTTTCAGTATTATCGGTGGAAGGCAAATCTTCGAGTGCTGGATGTTAAAGAGATTAAATCCATTCCGTATACCCCAATTTCACATCCATTTGTTGAGCGACTTATTAGAAGTGTTCGTCATGAGTTGCTGGATCAAACGTTATTCTGGAATTCACTAGATTTGCAAAAGAAGCTGGATGGCTATCAAGATTATTTTAATCGGTGCAGATCGCACATGGCATTAGTAGCAAAAACGCCAGATCAAAAGGCTAATAACATGCGTGAAAAAATCATTTCAATAACGAATTATGATTGGCAGGCGTACAGCAACGGATTATTTCAACTACCGAGTGTTGCCTAATTTTGGATTTCGCCTATTACACCAATGGCATTAAAAATATGTAGTTCTTGCCCAATCTTGGCTTGTAACAGTTTTTTTATTTCCTTGAAGGTAGCTTAGATAGAATTTATAGTCGTGGAGGTAACAGGTTATTTGAGTCATCTTTATCGGTTTTTTGCAGTTGAGCTTGATCTGAATCTGATGAGGAGATAGGTTGACTGGGTGGCTGATACTGTGAGACTAGTTTAACACTGTCTTCACCTGTAAATTTAATTTTATTCACATCATTACGATAAAAGCTAAAATAGTTTGCTACTAAAAAAGCTCGACTGTTTGGAGTATATTCATCTAAATTTATTTCTTTTTTTCCATCACCTATTAATTTTTGACACTCACGAATAGCTGCAACAGGCCCTTTAATTTCTTTTAATTGTTCTGGCTGAATACCAAAAGAATGAATCAATGCTGTTGAAGAAGATGAGGCAGCAGCAACTTCAACTTGTGGAAATTGATATCCTGATTCTGTTAAAATTCTTCTTACGGCAACAACATCAACAAGTTGACCTGTTGAAGGATCCAAAGCTAATGTTTCCTCAGGGTCGGAAGAGATCTTTAAGCCACTATTTGCTACACGCGAAGCATTAAGATAATCTGATAATTGCGTTTTTAGTGAATCAGAAATCAATCCTGCATGAATCAACCAATTTGTTTGCTCCAAGCTTGCTTGAATTTTTTCGCTGGCACTGAGTGTAATTTCCAAATAAGGTTGATATTGATGATCGGCATCCAATTTCCATTGACCATGATTCTCTGTGATCGGATGTGATGCATTGAACTCATGATGCAACTGCGGAAAAGCGTGTCGAATTTGTATTGAAATTTCATAATCACGTTCGAGCTGGTTTTCAATAGAACGAGCATATGCTGCTTGCTCAAGTGCTCGTTCAACAGGATCGCCAGCTTCTTGTTGAGCTTGTCGTTGCGCAGCTTTTTCTGCTTTTCTCTTTGCAATTTCAGCAGGAGTTGGTTTTTTTGGCATAATAGCCACCTGTAATATATATTGTATATTATAGCATAGAGAAGCAAAAAATAATTCTTTGAAAAGTCAATAAGTTATTAAGTGGAAACAGGGAGGCTTTATCAGAAAGTATCCGTTTGACTAAGTGAATTTAACCGATACGTTTTTTGATGCGCATCACCGAACGCTTACTTTTATACTGTATTTTTGTGCATTCTATTCGTTGTTGCGTTAAATGTATGAATAACGCAACAATGCAAGCCTGACACCAATGGCATTATTTTGATAACAAGATTGAATTACTTTTTTAGCCTTGCTGCCAGCAACAGAGACGCCATGTGCTACAGCTGAAAATAAACTATAAGTATTCTTAGAAACTTTACGAATTCCATGGTCGGCGAAGCTTAAACACAGGGCAATATACATTGCTTTGTTATGAGAGGTTTGCTCTGTTTCGTCTGTTATACAAGCATAAGATGTATAAAGCATAAGAAAAAGTGATGCAGATTGCACTGAGGGAGCAAGCGAGTTACACTTTTTGGGAATTGCAGTGGTAAGAAAAGGAGAAAAGGTGTCAGGCTTGCGTTGTTGCGTTAAATGTATGAATAACGCAACAACGCAAGCCTGACACCAATGGCACTTCATTAATTATGGTTTGGGTGCACTAGGAACAACTGGAACTGATTCTTTGAGATGGTCTAACAAAGGATTGACTACATCTCTTAAATTAGGCTTTAAACGTAAAGCTTCTTGTAAGTCTTCAGTAGCTTTCAAGTTATCGCCCATTGCTTGATAAGCGCGACCGCGCTTGAGATAGATATCGGCATTACGCCAGTCTTTCTGAATAGCCTCATAAAAATAACGAATCTTATTATCTTCCTTTCTAGATTGAAGGGCCATATTACGATCAGAGTCAGCCCCCTGCTTATTTATCTCAATGGAACGAGTATAGTCTTGTATAGCGTTCTGATAGTCACCTTTTTGAAAATAAGCGTCGCCGCGATTAACAAAAATAAGTTCATTATCCCAACTTTGATCATCATAGGGACCCCTGCGCTTATTAATGGCCGTAGTATAATCTTGGATAGCATTATCATATTTTTCTGTAGCTTGATAGGCCATGCCACGCAATTCAAAAGACTCTGCGTTATCTTGCTTATTATATGAAATAGCCTCCGTACACTTTGTAATCACCCCTTCATTCCGACCTGCAAAATATAATTTCCAGCTCTCTTCATTGCATTGACTAACCATATATTGGGGATCGATTAAGACATTTGATAAGGCCGGATAATTTTTTAATAGTTGATCTGCTAATTTATTATTCTGAATATAAGCAAGTATTATTTCTTGATTGTGCATGTGAGCGTCTGATGTTTTATGGAATCCTGCAATTTTAGATATATCTGATGCTTTGCAGAGACCTGCGCCTATAGTAAGTAATAAAATGTGCGAGTCTTTGCTTCTATAATCAATTCCTGGATAACTAAATTGGTTACACCCTTTACCAAGAAGACCCATCAAATTAGGATTGGCCTCAAAAAAACGAATGTATTCTTCTTCTTGGCTTACTAATAAATTCTTTCCTGCTTGACGATCTGCTTGCGCCGAAGAATTTAACATTGAATGTATGTCACTATGAGGCATGTGTCTCTCCTTTCTAGATTAAAAACCCTAATATGGTTAGTATAGCTCAAGGCCTTAATTTTTAAATTATATGCAGTAGAGAGTTGTTATAAACAATAATATATTCAATTAGTTAATTGTAAAAAAATCATTGTTGTTGATATGCTCGCATGGAAAGAAGGGCCACTCAACATGGCACCGTAAAAATTAGTTATGGGTTAAAAACTGATAATCATTGATATATATATATTGATGCTGACGGCGCGAATCAAACGCGGGACCTACTGATTGCGAAGCCAAAACCGAAAATTATATAGAAGACGAGTAAAGAGCCATTGTTTTTTGAATTAATCCTTCGACACATATTCGACACGTAATTCTGAATTTTTAAACCTTGCTTGTAACCTATTTGATTTTATGGTGGGCCCACTAGGACTTGAACCTAGGACCAAAGGATTATGAGCCCGGCTATTCATAGATAACTTATTGATTAATAATCTAAAATAACCATGCGATGACCACTAACAAGTCGTAGCTGTTTATAACAGTGTCGTACTCATCCCCGCGAAATCCCCACTTGGTTTTTTATGCGCCCACCTTGAATTTTTCTCAGTTTTGGGCTACAATGTAGCACATAGGTGGAGGATTTATTTATGGCAGCAAACGCTGTTGTTCGTGCCCGTATTGATGGTGACATAAAAGAAGAAGCTACTGCTGTATTAGCAGCCATGGGTTTAACTGTATCAGATGCTTTCCGCATCATGCTTATTCGTGTTGCAAAGGAAAAGGCGCTGCCTTTTGAGCCGCTTATTCCAAATGCAGAAACCATTAAAGCAATGAAAGCTGCACGTCGTGGAAAATTAACTACGGTTAAAAATGTTAATAAGTTATTGAAAAGCTTAAAGACGGATGACGATGCGGACGATTAAATATACTGCTAAGTTTAAGAAAGATTATAAGCGTGAAGAAAAATCGGGTCATCATAGAGTTACGCTAGATACTATTTTACTTTCCATTATAAAACTTCTAGCCATGGATGGTGCGTTACAGTCGCGCTATCGTGATCATCAGTTAAGTGGTGATTGGAAAGATCATCGAGACTGTCATATAAAACCAGACTTGATTTTAATTTATAGAAAGCCAGATGATGTGACCTTAGAGCTGGTACGGCTAGGTTCGCATAGTGAGCTTGGATTATAGGTTGGTGTTGATAATGAAGTAAGCTATCAAGAAGATTGTTCGTCAGGTAATCTCTAGGTCTTTGTAGGATACCCATACAGCATAGGTAATTGTCTGTATGGGTAGATGTAAATTTAAAAATTAATATGATGCATCATTTATTTCTACTAAACCATAAGATGAAGTAGCAAAAGCGGGTTGATCATCTCTAAGTACGCTAGTGAACATGGACACGTTATATCTACCTACAGATGAGTATTTATATGTCATTGACGGTAATACATTTAATTGACTCTGGCCTCCGGCGTCAACTTCCATCCAATCAGAAACTGTTGAGCATTCGTCTTGTGAGCCATGTGTATCTGTGCATATATTGGTGTTAATTAAATAAGTATGTTTACTATTTCCCTTATTTCTGATGAATACGTAAGAGGCACCTCTAAGCTGAACCGCTTCATTGGTATAACCAGCGTTAGAATATGCGTTAGTAGAAACTATTATTTCATCTTTATCTAAAAGATGATTTTTTATTAATTTCATAAAACTATCAGATGCGTTTATATTTTTAAAACTTGCTGTGACATTGGGAGATGCTATTTCTTTGTGGTTAATCAATTTTGCGCCTGACATTTCCAATGCACTAGCCGTGTTTGCAGATAAGGAAACAACTAAACCCAGTAAAAATATTTTTTTCATAACTCACTCCATGAATAAGATTATTAATAAACTTACATCCAAAACAGTAATAATTGCATCATCATTCTAATTAGTGCATCTTCAAAGAGATATATTTGGTTTTTTTGTTATGTTGTGGGGTGCTTGTTAAATGAGGGGGTATGTAATTAAGTCGGCTGGTTTAGTTTTTGGTTTATCATCCCCGCGAAACTCCGAAAAAATCCTCTGCTCCTGGAGAACGAATTTAAAATCTAATGCTAACATATTGGTTTTATTATAAAAATTTTGGTGGGCCCACTAGGACTTGAACCTAGGACCAAAGGATTATGAGCCCGGCTATTCATTATTAACTATTTGATTAATATACCAAAATAACCATGCGACGACCACTAACAAGTCGTAGCTGTTTATAACAGTGTCGTACTCATCCCCGCGAAATCCCCACTGTATTTGAAAGAAGCAAAAGAGTTACAGGTTGGCGGTATGAATTGACGTCGTGAGTTGTTTGTATACAATGACCGCACTAAAGACTTTAAATGGGCATCTAGCTATGTTTCGCAACAACGAAGACCTAACAAGCGATTGGGAAGAGATCTCAAAGGAAGAAGCAAGCACGCATACTGCGGATGATCCCTCAGATGATTGGATAGACGTACCCGCCGATGAAGAACGGCCACTGATTACAAATACCTATTTCCCGAAGACACCTAAATATATTTTATGTTTCCGCGGCGCTAATCATCCGCATGATGCGTTAAGAGATGGAATACAGCCGCGTCAAATTGGGCCCATCCAATATGAGTTTGGTGCGATCCAAACCATGACCGCCATCCCAGTCGCACCTTTGTTAGAAGTTGCAGCCTATTTTCCAGAAGGCCTCCTGGGCTTCACAACAATTGATGTGATGCTGATTCCCCTGCCGGAGGAAAATGATGAAATATTCAAAAGCCGCATTGAAAACGCAGCTACCAAGATCAATGAAAGCAATGCCACGTTTGTGAATACGTCTTCTTGCCAAAAATTAGATGAAATTGCTACTGTCAGTTCTGATGAACATGCCTACAAACTTTCCGGTGTCATCTGGTCACATGAATTAGCCTCTCATGGCATCAACAGAGAAAACATTGTTGCCACCATGAAATGCGAAAGAAGTATAGGGAATTTTCAGGTGACTGACCTCACTTGGCAAGATGAGTCTGTTGTGAATCCAGACTTTGTTCATCTTGGTTATAAAAAACGACTTGAAACGTATCTGGAAAATTTTTTGAATAAAAAAACCAGTTTTTTTAATAACTGTGATATTCGTTTACCTTCAAAATCCTATAAGGGTTTTTTTGCGAAAGGAAAAAATTATGCGGCTGTACATGCCGATGGTTTATATCAACATTACCTCAGCATGGTTCAGTCTTATTGTGATGATAATAAAATCTATTTAAGACATGGCGACAATATTCGTTTAATGGATCAATATCAAGATCCGCATTTTGATGTCACTGAATTTTGCAAAACTTTACAAGCAACCGATGTTTATCTTAAAGCATTTAAACAATATTGCGATCAATTTGACGGCGACTTTAGTGTTGACAATTCCTCAGATTTAGAACAGTTGATGTTATTACAAGATATATCTCACCCTGATCAAGTCAATGATGAAACCAAAAAATTTCTCGCTAAAGATTTTTGCATGAGAAAAATTTCAGCCTATGCTGACGAAGCAGAAGCAGCATATCAAGCATTTATTGCTCCGCAATCAACCGAAGAAAAGTTATCACAGATCCGCTTTAATGATCTTAATGCATTATTTCGAGATGCAAGCCTGAATATTATAGCTATATTAAATATTACATCCAATATGACTAATTCAGAACGAACAAAAATATTAGCGCGCCAAGCGGGAATTAATCCTGCTCTTGATCGAGAGCAATTTTTATCACTGACCACATTACAATGCCCGCAAATCTATCCTAGCTGGTATGACTTGGCTGATGATCAAAAAATTATTTTCCCTTTTGCCTTTTTAAAAAATAGCGACCTGATGACAATGCTATTTACCGAAGGGGGAAATAATATGTTTTCCACTTTGCAAACGAAAATCAAAGCAGGTGCTATCACAGAAGAGCAATATACGTTATGGCTACTGCGCTGGATTGTGGAAATCGCAGTGTTTATGAACAAGGAACCAACTGGTTCTGTCTTTCTCACACAACGCGTTGCTGAAAGTATTTTTGCATTGAAACAAGAATTAGATAAGTTGTGGAATAATTCAGAACACGATGTTTTAGATGCTTATCTACAAGTTCGCCAAACATGGCTAGGAGTGGATAATCGCTTCTTAGCGCATATCGGTGCATTATTGCAATTTTATAAAAATGACGAAGGTGTGATCTTGCAACAATGGTTTGATGCTTTAACGCCTAGTCAACGCTGTGATTACACAGAGACATATCAAAAATTTGTTCAAACAACCCAGCAAACACCGAAGCAATCTTTGGAAATGTTAAACGCATTGCTTGCAGCGAATTGCAGCGTGCAAGAAGCTTGCGCGATTTACAGTATGATTAGCACACAAGCGTATACGCTCTATTTCAGCAACACGACTGATTCGCCATTGTCATTTCAGGCATTATGCACAGAGGAAAATATTGGTTTGTGTGTAGCAGCCTATAGAGCTTCTAAAAATGTTCCTGCGCTTCAGCTCAACAAACAAGGTGAGGTTGTTTTCAAAGAAACACCTGGCATCTTGAATCGTCTTAGCATCAGATAACTCTTACCAAGTGGCATTCTTAAAAAATTTGGTGAGCAGCCTAATCTGCGTGTCCGCGCGAATTTTTGTTTAGCCAACTATTCCCACGGTGGTGGTAACTCACACATTCTACTTCCAGAATCACGTCAGAAAATCAAAGCACCTGTTGTGAGTTTAGAAAAAGAGAATGATTTGAAAGAAAACGACTTTGAGTCGTCTCAAAAAGCTAAAAAGAAAAGTGGGGTGACTGACGAAGGCGGTAGATTGTAAGTATAATCCCCGCGACACTCCGAAAAACATCCTCTGCTCCTGGAAATGAATTTGAAATTTAACGCTAACCAATTGGTTTCATTGAAAAATTTTTGTTGGCCACTAGGGCTCGAACCCCGTCTAGGAGCATGACGGGGCAGGCTCTAGGACCAAAGGATTATGAGCCCGGCCATTCATTATTAACTATTTGATTAATATAATAAAATAACCATGCGACGACCACTAACAAGTCGTAGTTATTTATAACAGTGTCGTACTCATCCCCACGCAATCCCCACTATGATTTTCAGCCACTTCTTGCATATAACAACACTAGCTAGTACCCAATTCTTTTGGCATTATGTTGCGATTAAAAATTTGAATCGCTTTTAAGTTGTACGTGGTAAATGGGATGGTTTATACTATGTATAACAACACCCGTCACGCCTCTTAATATGCGCACCAGGACGGGTTTTTTATGCCAGAAAATTATAGTAAGCCCGCGCTATCAATTGATAAGCAAATCACATTGCTAGAATCCCGTGGACTTATCATTCCGAATAAAAGTAAAGCGCATCATTTTCTCCAATTTGTTAGTTATTACAGACTTAGCGGTTACACCATTGTTTTTGAAGAAAGGATAAATGGAAAGCGTGCCCATCAGTTTAAAAGTGGTGCTACATTTGAAGATATAATTAACCTATACAATTTTGACCGCCACCTTCGTATGTTAGTAATGGACGCAATGGAGAGAATTGAAGTTGCAGTGCGAGCACAAATTTGTTTAACCATGGCTTTGACTTATAAAGACAGTCATTGGTATTTAAGGCGAGATGTATTTAAACCAGAATTTGAATATGATTTATTTATAAAAAAATGCATGCAAGAACAAGAAAAAAGCAAAGAAAGATTTGTATTGCATTACAAGGAAAATTATCACTCCCCCTTAAGTGTCCCCTGCTGGATGATGATCGAGTTGTTGCCAATGGGAACATGGTCTCGAGTTTATAAAGATTTAATTAATCGTGCGGATAAGAAACAAATTTCTGATAATTTTAAATTGTCACCGGTAGAGTTGCAATCGTGGTTACATTGCTTGACGTATATTCGGAATTTATGCGCACATCACGCACGACTTTGGAATAGACGTTTCACTGTTAGCCCAATGTCACCAAGGTTATACCCGCAATATTTTTCTCCTAACAATACATTCGCAGCACAAGCCGCTATGCTCTACATAATGCTGAATGTGATTTCACCTGATAGTAAGTGGACTGCTCGGCTTGCGGAGCTTCTTAAGGGTCATCCTTTTATTAATCCAAATGCTATGGGATTTCTAGCTGGATGGGAGAAGGATACGTTTTGGGGTTTAGTCTGATACCAGAACGTTCTACAACATAAATAGCTGTTAGTAGGTGTTAATTATGAGTCTTATCAAAAGCACTAACATTTCAGAATTGACAAACATGCTTTGGATGTCCTCGGCTTTTATTACGTTAGCTGAACGAGATGGCTTAGAGATTTTATGTGAAGAAGTAAATTTAACTCATCTTCAAGAAAAAACAAATATTCCCACCCCGCTTTTATCCGCGCTATTAGATTTGCTAGTTGAAGGTAAATTTGTGATAAAACGTGGTGATTATTTTCGTTTTTCAGATGAGATTATCGAAAATATTAGAAATCAAATTCCAAAAACTCTATCTCTTCTGCGTACTAACTATGGCCAAGCTTTTAATATGGTTAATACTGCGCGCGAAGATTGTCTGGCTATGGGGTGGCAGCATAAGCAAGATTATCTATTACAAGCTCAAGGGGATAATTCAGAAAGAATTGTTACCCATGTGTTTGATCAATTCGAGGTGGTCAAGTCTGCTATAAAAAAAGCAGATGCTACATTATTAGATGTGGGCGCAGGTGTTTGTGCGATATCTATTAAAGCTTGTGAAGAATATCCTAATTTAAAGGTCGTAGGGCTAGAGCCCGCAGATAAGCCATTTGAACTAGGAAAGCAAAATATACTATTTAAAAAACTCAAAAAAAGAATCGACTTGCGCAAAATATTTTTAGAAGATTTGCGGGAAACTGAAAAATACGATGTAGTGTGGTTTCCGCAAGCTTTTATCCCCGATGAAGTTTTTTCAAAGTGCTTACTTAGCATTAAGCATGCATTGAAAAAAAATGGAGTTTTGCTGACTCATGTAATGTCTACAGAAAAATCCGGGGTTGGCCCGTCAATAGCCCGCCTTAAAAATGTTTTGTTTGGTGGGAGTCTTCGCTCTTCTCAAGAACTATTAGAAGCATTAAAAAATGCTGGTTTTTATGATTTACAAACGCATGAAGAATCTGGTGGTACAGCTATAGCAGGTGTCATTAATAAATAAATTTTTTTTATAGAGCAGATGAGACATTTAAAAACAGGTTTTGTGAAATTTAATGTCTTAATAATTTCTGGCAGCAAGTTAGTGTTTCGGGGAAGACCTTTAATCCCCGCGAAACTTCAAAGCATCCTCTACTTCTACCGAGTGAGTCGCCCAAAGTTGTCGGTATAACTTATTGTTTTAATTGATTTTTTATTGGTGGGCCCACTAGGGCTTGAACCTAGGGCCAAAGGATTATGAGGCACCATAAACATTATTAACTTATTGATTTTATTTAACTATTTATTGTCAGGCGTCCGTTACAAATGCCTGGCAGTGCACAACGATGCATAACTCAATCGCGCAAAAGTCGCGCGTGGTTTTATGCTGTATTTTTGTGCATTCTATTCAAGTAATATAATTTAATCCAATTAATAATTCGCACACTACAGGTTATTAGTCACAAAATGGCATCTGACGCCATTATTTTTTTGTTGTACATGCTAGAGAAGAGGCTGAGGAATGACCTAATTGAGAATTAATGACTCTACTCATAGAATTAATAAGAACTGACTGAAATTTAAGAGTCAATGGAACATTGCTGGAATAGCTGTCGCTTCTTCTCCAGCTGTACATCACTCCTTCTGAGACTCCACATACAGCTGCCAGCTCCTCAACGAACACTAGATTACTTGACACCAGCTCAATGGAAAGTTTGTGAGCAAGCTTATAAGCATTAATTCTACACAGGTCTTCTTCAGCACAATGAGCCACGCCAGCAGTAGAGTGAGTCTTCGTAGAAGCAAAGAGAGAAGAAGCAATACCAGATTGCTGAGGAAGGGCAGCCCTACCTACGACGAGACTAGTTGCAGCTGATGGATCTGCAGTACTGGAGTGGGAGGTAGTCGAGGGCTTGGGTTTCTCCCCTTTCAGCATAAAGAGCAGTGCTTTGCGTTTGGGAAGCGTAGAAAAAGACTCTTGGAGAGCCCAGTCTACTGCTGCGAAGGGGGAGAGGGAGGACGCCCGACGAGCTATATTGAGAACATTATAATTTTTCGAGAACATTCTGGCAACAGAGCTCATCTACAATATGGTGGCTAGCTAGTGTAGAAGAGTATTTCATATAAGGAAAGAAGTATAGGAAAAACAAAGCATACTTTTCAAAGAAAAATTTAAGGATTTCAACCCATTTTTAAATAAAAAAATTATTTCTTTGGTTTTTTACTGATTTTCTCACTAACTACCGCCTGATTTCCGTTTATTTAAAATACGATTCCTGCACGATGGGCGTACGCCGTTCTGCCATGTGTGATGCATCGAAAATTCATCTGTTTTTATTATATTAGCTAAACAGTAAAGCTCGCGGGTGGAGCTCTATTGACGGGCAGTCTGAACTGGCTGTCTTGACGTGCCTTGATATGCCTCAAGATTTTATTGATAGCAACAGGGTCATCTATACATCATATCGTTACCCATAAGTATGACCATAAACTTTTTCTAGAACCTCACGAGCTTTAATATACTCATACATGCTACGAAGGCCTTTCCACATAACAGATGGGCCTGGATCCCCATCGCTTGCTCTGCCAAGAAAGCCACCTAACCGGGCGATGATTTTTATCATCTCATTTAATTTTGGAGGCTTGCTTGGCGGCTTCTTTTTATTTGCAATAATATACGCAGTTTGCCACTCAATGGTATCAAATACACAGTCACAATCTAGATTGGGATATTCTCTCCCTAGCATAGTGACAAATAAAATTCGCCATGCCACTACCAGATACAACGCTAAACAGGTGCCATGTCGTTTTTCATTTGTTAATTGCAATTTTTCAATTTTGCAGCCGCTTTTTAGTATCTTAAAATAAATCTCAATTTGCCATCGACATATGTACCATTGAATAACTTCTTTTAATCGTTTATCACCCAAATTTACTGCCCCTAGCTCTTCTTCAGCCCAATCCATGGGTGAAACTCCAAAAATCGGGAAAGAATATACTATCAATGTGTCAAGAGCTGGAGGGCTTGGACATACTTATGGGTAACGATATGGTCTGAACATAGGTAATTGTTAAATACTGCTAAAGTTTTTCATTAATTTTGTTTTCTATAGCCTAAGTAGCTTGACCACAGATAGTTTTCAGGCCGGCTACAAATACAAGCTTCTACAGGATTAAGATGTATGTAGCGATTTACTTGCAGGAGGTAATTATTTTCCTCTATCAGTATTGCTTTGTAACGTCCTCTGTAAAGTGAACCATCTCTTTTTTCAAGAGTTGTGTGTAAACACCGTTTAAATGTCGCATTGCACGTCCTAAATTGGCGTAGGGTGTGCGGATAAGTAAGTGGTAATGATTATCCATTAAGCAATATGCGTGTATTTCAATTCGATAGAGAAGGACGCATTCTTTTAATAATTCCAGGAATAGTTGACGGTGTTCATCCTTGGTGAAAATTAATTTTCGATCAGTGCTACGGTTCATAACATGATACCAGGCGCCTTCATATTCAATGCGTAAAGGTCTAGACATAGGCTCACTAGCGATAAAAGATTCAGAAGTAGTGGAAAAAATAAATGAAGCTGAAGGATTTGTACTGTCGTACTGAGATGAGTGTAGATTCTACTCACTGGAATGAGATATCACAATTATTTTGTTTGTGTTTTTTTGCCTATGTTTAGACCCTATTGTTGCAGCCGGAGATCAAGGATCAGGGTCAAGTCGACTTGACCCCGATTCTGAAACCCTGTATCAATACAATATTTAGTGTTCGTTAGTAGGATGCTTATGTTAAAAAATTACGGAAAATGTTTAACAATTTTGTGTGCAGGGATGTATACTTCCGCGGTTTTTTCTGCGGGAGTTCCCTTTGCTTCTTTGCTTTCTTCTTCTTTTGTTGCAACTCTCAGTGCGGGTCCTGCCTGGGGAAATGCGGGGAATAATCAAACGTTAACCTTGGCGCCTGATATTGATAAAACCTATACGGCCAATCGTCCTCATACTACCGTTGGAAATTATGATTTATTTTTAGGGGTGCAAAGACCTCTTGCTGAAAAGCTAAAAGGACAGATTGGCTTGGATGTTGCAACGACAGGTAATGCTGTTTTATCGGGTGAGATTTGGGATGATGCCAGTCCTCAATTTAATAATTACACTTATCAATATCTTATTCGCCATAGTCAAATTGGTCTCAAAGGGAAATTATTGAGCGATTTTGGCTGGCCATTGTTGCCCTGGGTGAGTGCCACTGCAGGGGTTGGTTTTAATCGATCGAATAGTTTTACGAATACACCAACCATTTATCAAGCTGTTGCATCCCCCAATTTTTCTAGTCATACAGTAACTGCATTTACTTATGCAGTAGGAATAGGTGTGCAGCGCCCTCTTACTACTCATTTGCAAATAGGTATTGGTTATGAATTTGCAGATTGGGGTAGAGGCGCTTTGGGTTCGGTAGACGGTAGCACAACGAATTCTTCGCTTTCTCTTTCTCATTTTTATACTCAGGCAGTGATGCTAAACGTGACTTATCTTGCATAGCTTTGTAAAGGTTAAAGGTTTTTTGTAAATTTAGGTTGCATGCAATGTAGTGCGAGCTTAATATAACGGGCACCGCATTATTCAAATGGATTTGAAAATGCAAAACATAACGATCAAAAGTTTTTTTCAATTCTTTATTACGGTGATGACTGTTTGTTTCATTGCTGAAAGTTATGCTGCTGGGCCACTCTGGACATTTGCAACAGATCCCTATTATCCGCCAACAGTATCGATAACACCCGTTGGGTCTGCAACGGTTAAGTATGTGATAACTAATCAATCTTCTAAAACGCACACTTTAGTGATGCAGCCAATTACAGGGCTTACTCAAGTCACCACAGCAGGGAATTGTCCTAATCCATTTAAGTTGGCTTATCAGCAGTCATGTACACTGAGTTTGTTGGTGAGTGGAAGCACGCTTACAAACGATGTGAGAGGTGGGCCGCTTGTGTGTCAGCAAGGATCGACTCTCCAATGTTATCAACCGGCTTTAGCTGATATTTTAAATATTACGCGAATCCCACTCGCCAGATATGTCATTACACCATCTGCGAGTGTTAATGGAACAATTACGCCTAGTACATCACAAATCGTTGTTGCAGGCAGTAATCTTACTTTAAATGCTACCCCTAATGCTAACTATAATGTTGATGAATGGATTGTAGACGCGGGTGTGGCGCAAAAAGGTGGTACTACATTTACATTATCCAATATTCTTGCCAATCATGCCGTGCAAGTAACATTTGCGCAGCAGGGCACAATATACGCTGGCACCGCTAATGGCAGCGTTTATTTTTCGACGGATAACGGCTCAACGTGGACTGCGACGACAGTGCCATCAGCAAGTTTTAGTGTGAATAGCGTATTTGCAACATCGAATACGCTTTATGTGGGTAGTGCTGATGGTAAAGTCTATTATTCTACTGATAATGGTACGCTTTGGAGTGCAACAACGTCCCCAGACGGTAGCGCGGTCAATGGTGTTTTTGTGAAATCAATCAGCAGTGTTCCAACGATATTTGTGGCAACACAAAATGGAAATGTTTTTTACTCGGTTGATGGTAATAGTTGGACTTCAACCGCGAACCCGGGATCGAGTGCTTTAAACAGTATTTTTCTTACCTCGTCAAATGCTATCTATGTCGGTAGTGCGGATGGAAATGTTTATTACTCTACAAATCAAGGTAGTTCCTGGAATACAATTAACGGCCCAACCACGATGAGTGGGCTGTCTATTCAAAATGTTTTTGCTATCGGCAGTCAACTTTATATTAATGCACGTCACATATCATCTAATAGTACATTGCCATCAGGCACCGTGGATTTTGAATATGGTTATTCCAGTAATAGCTTAACTAATCCAAGTCCAGCATGGACACTGTTATCTCAGATAACATATACCTTATTTGTTAATTCAAATGCGACTTTGATGTATGCCGGTACCCAGAATGGCCATGTGTTTTCATTAACGACTGGAGATGATTTAGGATTCATAATCTATAGCCCGATTACGGGTTTATTTTTTCTGGGATAATATTGGAAGAGAATTTATGAAAAAACGTGATAAAATCGCATCATTTTTATTGTCATATACCTTGTTGGTGATGACTTCTTATGCCTCTCCTGTTGTTTCATTACCGAGTCCAGGTTTAAATTTGTTGTCTCGGGCGGCGATGATTAAGCCCGTTGCATCTGAGACATCGATATCGTTTATGGTTTGGTTGAAATTACGGAATAAAAAAGCCTTAGATCAACTTGTTCAGGATGTCTATGACGTTCACAGTTCGCGTTATCATCAATTTTTAACGTATGCGACGTATGAAAAAGAATTTGCACCAAGCAGTGAAGCTGAAAAAGCAGTACAGAAATTTTTTATTTCTCATGGAATGCAAACGCAGGTTATCAATCACGGTATCCGTGTGATGGGAACAGCAGCGCAAATTAAACAAGCACTCCAAGTGCAAATGAACTATTACAAATATCAAAATGAAACAGTGTATGCTAATTCAACGGCTCCGACATTAACTCCGGAGATTGCTCAATATGTTTCTGAAATTTCTGGGCTTAGCACTATACCGGAATTTCGTTCAAATTTGGAAAGCGTTAACAGTAATAAGAATAAAACCTATCATAATTTAAATTTTATTTGGCGTAACTTTGCTCCTTATGCGATTCCAACCGATATTTCATTACAAGGTTTTAGTGGCGCCAATTTGCAAAAAACATATGGTTTGGCGAACATTCCTACGATTAACGGCGTGCATTTGGATGGAGCAGGGCAAACATTAATTGTCGTTGATAAGTGCGGCTCAAATGGACCTGCTGCAATTTTAAGTGATGCCAATCAATATTTTAATGGGAATGGAATTACGCCTTTTAATACAGCGGGCCCAGGAAAAAACTTTGCGGTCATTAATCCGGATGGTACACCTTTTATAACATGTCCAGGCGGATCATCTTTTAGTAGGGAAATTGTATTAGATGTTGAAGCTTCTCATACGATTGCACCGGCAGATAATACCGTGTTGGTATTGGGGACTGATCAGAAAACTACATTGATTGCTACGATTAGTAACTTGACACAAAATAATTATACTATTGCGGGTTTTCCTAATGCTTATGTTATTTCAAATAGCTGGAGTGGTCCTGAAAGCAGTCTAGATTCTGCATTAGAATCAGCCCTCCAAGTGGCTGCTGCGTCTGGTATTAGCGTGGATTTTTCTTCTGGTGACTGCGGAGATAATACTTATCCGACTTCTACTAAGTGTACTGGCACATGGCCTGGACCGCTTCAGGTAAATTATCCTTCTAGTTCTGCTTATGTTACCGCAGTAGGTGCCACGGCAGTGTTTGTAGACAGCACCTATCGTTATGCGTTTGAAACCGTTTGGGGGAAAGTAAAAACGATTAGTGGTACTTTATCATATGATGGTGGTACGGGTGGAGGTGTTAGCCAATTGGTTTCGCACGTTAATTGGCAAGATTCCATTACGGGTTTTACTGCTGGAGGTTATGGATTAATTAGTAGTAATGGAAATCGTCGTGCAGTACCTGACGTTGCTATGTTAGGCGATCCAACAACCGGATTGTTAATTATTGCAGAAGGTCAGCCAGTGCAAGATGGTGGTACGAGTTTAGCTTGTCCTTTGTTTTCAGCAACACTCGTTCTGGTGAATCAAGCGCGTAATTTACTTAACAAAGGTACGCCAATTGGTCATGCAGCGCCTTACTTGTATCAAAGGAATCAGCAGTTACTTTCAAGTAGATCGATTAACCTGATTATTCCACCGGCGGTTATTATTAGTGGAGCAACAACGCCACCATTCACAACAATACAAGGCACTCCAACACCGGCTTCGGCATTTACTATCAATAATGATACATTTGGCTGGGATTCAGCACTGACTCTCGAACCAGAAGCACAGTTTTGGAATGATTCTGTGGGCGTGGGTTCTCCGAATCTTCCGAACTTTGTGATAACGATGGCGAATATGTAGAGTGAACGGAAAGTCGGTGATCTTTCTGCTTTTGGCGTAAGTGAATAATCCCATTTTTCT
>JABDGK010000046.1 GCA_013286085.1 Gammaproteobacteria bacterium
ATCTCTTTGTTTGGCAACCAGCTTGCTATTGCCAAACCCGTGATATCGCCTGTGATAAAGTTTTTCAAACAATGTCATCCTAACATTTTGTCGGCGAATTACAAAATCTATGACAACGTAAAAGAAACCTATTTTAAATCCAAGCCACTATCGCCCGAAGATTTACAAAAAAAAATCGCCGCTTGCCGCCATGAATTAAGCGAATCCGCTTTTTCTGCAGAAAAAATAAAAATTAGTTTCTGTGGCGCCACGCGAAGAAAAGGCAATCCCAATAACAAACTGAATAATTTTTTGCAATCTGTCGTCAAAAACAGTTCTGATATAACGCAAGTTGAAGTATTACTAGCGATTGATCCCGATGACCATCTTGATTTTTTTATCCAATTAAAAAAGAAATACGCCAACCAATTACGACTTCGCATCGTCATCGCTGAAAAACGGTTAGGCTATGAGAATCTACACTTATATGACACGCTACTCTTTCCATATTTAGCAAAAAATACACGCATGATTTGCGATTATTCGGATGATTGCACAGTCATCAAGCCCGGCTTTGATAACGAATTATTAAAAATTGATGCGCTGTATGCCGATAATATTTACTTCATCCATACACGCAACACCCAACGTCATCAGTATATTGGTGATGTCACAGAACACTTGCAATTACTTTACTGGGCCATCCAAGCGAAAGAACCAGCCTCTTACTTCCCTATTTTTTCCAAAAAAATCTTAGATATCGCTTTTGAATATGCCCATTTGCATGACACGAAAAAAGAATGGTCGCCCATTGCAAATGCTTGGATCTGCGATTGCTATGTTGACATACTCAGTACTTATGTCAAAAAATTAGGACTAGATCGCATTCATTACCTCGACATGATTACCATGAATAAAACTATTTTAGCCAATTATCAATACCCCGACTCGGTGACTGGCTTGACCCCCAATAATCGTGCGTTTATTAAGATGTTAAATAATACAACGCTGGATTATCTGCACAAGCTTGCGGATGCAGTTATTAAACACGCACAAAATACTATTTAGGAAACGATATGAAAATAACATTATGTGTACTAACCCTGGAAGAGATCGATAGCGTCAAAGTCATCATGCCACAAATTGATAGAACACTGTTTGATCAAATTCTTGTGATTGATGGCGGCTCCAAAGATGGCACCATCGAATGGTGCAAAAATGCGGGCTTTGAAGTTTTTGTTCAACAAAAACGCGGGTTACGCAGCGCCTATTTAGAAGCCCTGCCCCACATTCGCGGTGATGTCATGATTACCTTCTCACCCGATGGAAATTCGTTAGTGGAAGTCTTGCCAAAACTAGTCGATGAATTAAAGAAAGGCTGGGACATGGTGATTGTTTCACGCTACTTGGGCGATGCGAAAAGTGAAGACGATAGCATGATCACCCGTTTTGGCAACTGGCTATTTACAACATTGATTAATGTGTTACATGGCGGCAAATATACTGACTCAATGGTCATTTATCGTGGCTACAAGAAAAGTCTTTTCCATGATTTAAAACTCACAGACGATAAAGCATTCACGATACCTGAAAAATTATTTAATACACGAATCAGCGTCGAACCATTGTTATCCGTCCGTGCTGCTCGTTGCAAATTGAAAGTAACAGAAATTCCGGGTGATGAACCTAAACGCATCGGTGGCGAAAGAAAATTACAGATCATCCGCTGGGGCTTGGCATTTATGTACCAAATTTTCTTCGAAAAATTGCTTAAAAAACCTATTTAGCCTTTCGACACAAGGACATTGCATGAAACAGCCAACTGCAAATAAAGAACCCATTAAATATCTGGCGCCCGATAATTTATATGAGCAAATTACGCATTTCACCAAAGGAATGGCGGTATTACGCGATAAATTTGAATTAGTTATCCCGCAATGTACATTAGAAGATATTGAATGGAATCACATGGATCAAATGCATCGTTTGTCGATACATAACACTTATGAAAAAGGGATTCGTATTGCTAATGGGCGTAACTTTGCTGTTTCACTGACGCAATGGAAAAATTGGCCTTTCTTTATTAGTGTGACTGATGTATATGTCGCTAAAGGTTTGTTTTACCAAACTCTCACGATTGCAGGAATTATTTTTCTTCATTCCATTATCTCTATGGAACCCATTCCTGGCACGAACAATGTAAAACTCGTTGACGAATGGTTTATTGCCTCCCACAAATTGTTTCGTTTTCTTCATAAGCCACTGAATAACAAATTGCATACATTGAATAAGCGTTTACAAGAAGAAGATGAGCAAATCAGACAAGGGCGTTTTGTACTGCGAGAGAAAGGGTTCCAATTTAAGACAGACAGCCCTGATTACTATAATTCGAATCGATTAACAACCAATACAATCTACCCTCCGCTAGATCATGATGCGAATTTTTTAGTAGCCAATTTAACGCGCGAACCCACCCTACTAAAGGCTGGAAATTTAGAATTTATTGCCGCACAAGAAGAACATGGAACATACCACATTTGGCCAGCAGCTTGCCCACATGAAGGCGGTCCTTTATTAAATGGCAAGATTTGCGATGCACAAATTGCTTGTCCTTGGCATGGATTACGTTTTAATGCAGCTGTACTATCAAAAACATCGCCACAAGCTATACGCTATGGCTTTGAATATACGCTGCATAACGATGCGATATCCGTAAAACAAATTACATCCATCTCATGCTTAAGCAACCAAGAAATCTTAACTGGACATCATACGCAAGAAAGGGAAGTGGCTTTATGAATACAGCGGAAGCAACACCCGAACGCCTCAATATCAATGAAATGTCGCTTGAACAAAAAAAATTATTGATGCAATCAACCTACACGGAAAAAAGTTATTTCCAGCGTTTATTTAATCAAGATCAACTTGACCTTCCTTGCAAACCCCATGCTTTAGCATTTCGCCAAGAAATTGAAAGGATTTTAATTGGCAACAATCTCATTTCGCATGCTATGCCATTAGAAAATTTACATGAAGTCATGTCGGATGACATGCGCGCCTATAATTTTGATGATGGCGTCAATAAAATAAGTACTTATTTTTATGACACCGACGCTCAATTTAAAGCAGTCTATTATCGATTTATCGGCTTCGTACGTGAAAATTATGTGAAAGAACCTTTCTGGTTTCAAGCCACCCCAACCATACGTATTCATTGCCCCGATGCACGCAACAGTCATCACTATCCACGTTATCATAGCGATATCAGCTACGGCCATCCGCCACAAGAAATTAATTTTTGGTTGCCATTGACTGACATCCTGTCTGGTCATGGTTTTCGAGTGATGTCATTAGAATCCTCTGTCAATGCCTTAAAGAAGTTTGATTATGATTTTTCGGCTTTTATACATAGCGCGATTCAGGATAAAGATTTTTCAAAACACTGCGAATCACTAGCAAAACCTGCTCCAACCGAATTTGGTAATGTGCTGGCATTTGATTCGCGCTGCATTCACTCGGGCGAGCCCTTGAAAAAACATACACGGATTTCGATGGATATACGTGTTCTCCCTCTATCACAATATAAAAATATGGATGTTCAATATCAGGGATCCGGTCGGCGAAAAATAATTTTTGCTCCTGGACATTGTTATCATGAACAAAACTCCGATTATTTTTTAAATTACACAGGAAAATAACCATGAGCAATCAACCCATGCTAAATTTTATTGCCGGAAATAAACCCATATTCAATATCGAGTACGGCATTCTCAGCGCACCCGTTCGACATATTTTTATGATGGGATGCGTTTGGGCTCTCACCCACAAAAAACAAAATCCACATTTACAGATCCTGGAAATAGGCTCATGGGTTGGTGCATCGGCTTTGTCTTTTGCACAAGGCTTGAAACTCCACAATCATTCACAAGGCACCATTACCTGTGTGGATGCATGGAAACCTTTTTTCAATCGCGATACGCACAATGATAATGTCTATGTATCGATGGAAAAAGCACTCGGATCAGAAGCAGCCTATCAACTTTTTTCTCATAATATTGATACCCTACCTCAATCCATGACATGCCAACATTTGCGTGGAAAAAGTGAAAATATCTTACCTTTATTACGTGAAAAAAGTTTTGATATTATTTTTATTGATGCCGATCATTCATATACGCCGGTTTTACGCGACATCAAAAATTCTCTTTCTTTGGTGAGAAACGGCGGGATTATTTGTGGCGATGATCTCAACCTGCAACTGCATCAAGTTGATAAAGACAATGCAGATAAACATGCCGAAGATGATTTTATTAAAGATCCTAAAACGAATCGTAATTTTCATCCTGGTGTAACAGTAGCAGTCGCTGAAATTTTTGGTGAAGTATCCTCGTGGGGTGGTTTTTGGGCGATGCAAAAAGTGGATGATCAATGGGTTAAACTCTCATTGAAAGAAATGCCGATCCATTATCCAGAACATTTCCCGGAAAGTGCTGTACGAAAGGCTGAGGATCATTTGAAGGATATTGAAATATTGTAAATATGGTAACTACTCACCCGTCATTACAAGCAAGAGCAGTTGGTGTTAATGCGTGAGGCGGCTGGATAAATAATTTTATCGAAGCCGTCATACCAGCTAAAAACTAGCATGACAAAGTTATTATGACATATTAAATTTAGCAGGAAAAATATGAACAACGCGTTTTTCTTCATTACAACACAAGACAATATCTCAGGATCAGTATTATCCTCGATTCTCAATACACATCCAGATATTAACTGTAAAACTTCGTTCTCAGATCCTTTTCTGCTATCAGCTTATCAACCCAATGTAACCATCGATCAGTTTATAGAGCTCCAAACGGATTCCGATAAAAAATTTCATGGCAATGCTCAACACTTTACGGCTTATCAATTACA
Source organism: Gammaproteobacteria bacterium (assembly GCA_013286085.1). Classification (GTDB taxonomy): domain Bacteria; phylum Pseudomonadota; class Gammaproteobacteria; order DSM-16500; family DSM-16500; genus UBA5158. The sequence goes on from JABDGK010000046.1 coordinate 4,897, forward strand.
ACATAAAACCTTAAGTGAAAGAACACAACAACCTTACCGGAAAGCAAATATCATACTTTCTCCGACGTTACGGGTTAACTATCTATTGCATAGCTGGATGGAAAATAGTGCATCGCCTGCGGATACGCTAGCCTTTATCCAAAAACGACTCAAAGAAATGGATTCGAAAAATCATCATTATCATACATTATATCAATCGCATCATATTTATGATCTTCTCATCAAAACGGTCGCTGATGAAAACATCGTCGATTTAACTTGCCCGAAAAATAATTTATTTTTGCTCGCCGTTGCGAGACTCCTTATCTTTGACACGGCAGATATCCCAACAGCAGGAAGAAGTTTCTCCTACGAGCAGCTGATTCATTCCGATAAAGCGTTTCTTGAATTTACTCACTACCTCACCCACAACCGTCTGGATATGAGTGAAGATTTTCAGAAAAGAGTAAACTCACAACTTGCTAGTACACGAGAAAAAATAAATGCCATGCAATTCCCCACATGGGAGCCATGGCAAATCAACTTATTACAAAGATTCACGGATAAACGCTTACATACCATTTATTACCCGCATATTGATAAACCCTTATCCGCTTTTTATCTTAAAGCCGGCTATACAGAGTTTGAGCGTAATCACACAATTACTTATTCTAAGCTCATTTCAATACAATTAAACTCTAATCGACCTGCCCAGCTTGCCGCCTATTTTGATAACATCGAAGAAACAGCGGATAATCCTAGCGATATTGAAGTACTGGTTAATATTGATATCGGCAATTCGCCAATGAAAAATTTGCTCGACAATGAAATACCCAAACGAAAATTCACACTCAAATATATCGAAACAATACGTCCACACTCTTTCTGTGATCTCTGGAAGCCTATCAATAATCTTCTTGAAATTACCGACCCAGATGCTTATTTTTTACTAAATATTAGTGACGAAATGTTTTTTGCTGAAAAAGGTTGGGATACTCTACTGAAAAAATACGTAGGATTTTTTCCAGATCATTTATTCCGTTTACGCGCTTCACGCAACAAATTTAGAAACTACTTTGATCGTTGGGAATGTAGCTTTGCCCAAGATGCAATACCGATTACCACTAAAAAATGGATAGATGTGGGTGGTGACTGGAATCCATGCTTTGGCCCTGACAGTTTTCAACAACTCATTTCATTTTATTTATCGAAAAACGGCATGTTCAACAATGAGAATATGTTACGCGATGTACCTATCATCGATATAAAATTTGCTGGCGATGTACCAGCACTTGGCATTGATCCCGAGAAAGAATGGAAACATAGCCGTGACCATATTAAAGCAATGCAAATTTGCCAATCCTACAAGATGCAATTAGAAGCCAGCAGAAGAGCCATGTTGATTAAAGCCAATATGCTGGTCTATGCACACCAATTAACACAGTATGAAATTGTCGATATGCAATCAAAGCAACAGATTCAGCTAATCAATAAAGATAATAACGCAATTATTGAAAAACTGGATTATAGACTCAATTGGCTCGCTATTACATTAACAAATCAATTCAGAAAGCTTTATTTTTTCTGTTATTTCGGCGGCGGAATCAATAAAAAAGTCAATATCATAAAAACATTCGCAGCCTATTTACGTAGTAGCAGCGTGTTTTTTAATAAACATCTGCGCAAATATACCAAATTAAAATTTCATCTTCGTCAATTCATTAAGAAAATATTACTTCGGTTATCAATAGATCCCAAAAAACTCCGAAGTATTTTTAATAAAACACAGGCATAAATTAATGATGTTAAATCGTCCGCCAAAAATTTCCATCATCATTGGTGTGCTTAACATGGCGCACTATCTCGCTGATGCGTTAGATAGTGTTATTAAACAAAATTATCCTGCGTTAGAGCTCATTATTATTGATGGTGGCTCCACCGATGGCACCCTGGACATCATCAAGCAATACGACAAACATGTTACCATATGGCAAAGCGGACAAGACAAGGGGCATGCCGATGCATGCAATAAAGCGTTAAAAATTGCAACCGGTGATTTTATTTGCTTATTAAATGCAGATGATTTGCTTGGTGCTGATTTACTGCATAAAGTGGCTGCTATTTATCAAAAAAATCCTAACGCCAACTTAATAACTTGCGGCGTGCAAATTGTTGAAAAAGATGCGAATCAACATAATCATGTCATCAAAGAAATTATACATCCTAATCTACTCCAGATTTCATTAGAGAATATATTATTTGGCTTGCCTGTCATCAATGCACGATTCTTTCACAAAAGCATTTTTGAAAAATTTGGCGAGTTTCAAGCAACGCATCCAGATGGCGGTTATAACTTATCCAATGATCGTGATTTTTTAACGCGACTTGCGTTAGCACATATTCAATCAGAGATTATTCCTGAGCCGCTTTATTATTACTTATCGCATAATGATTCACTAACGTTCAGTCAGAAAAATATTATAAAGAGTCACAAAGAACATATTTTACTCGCTGAAAGATTTTTAAAAACAGCCGATTTGTCAATGAATCAACAAAAATTATTTAACAAATGGAAAGCACGCGAGTCAGTTTATTTATGTTTACTCTATTTACTGAAGCTGCGCTTGAAGGACTCCCTATCCATGCTAATTTATGGCTTTCCTCCGCATACCATTACTTGGTTAGGACAGCTTGGCAACATTGTTACGGCTCGGATTTTAAAAACATTTAAAAAAACCTCCCTGTAAAAAAGAGAAGTTGAAAAGGGTTTTCTCATGATGACACAAAATAAAAAACAAACATTCATCTATAGCTTAATATTCTTAGGCATATTTGCAGCCATGTTACCGGTGATACTTTCCAATAATTATCTTCGCCAAGATGATCTGATGTGGGAAATCTGGCCTGGCATGAAAATGTCACAGTTTGGATTCCTTTATTACAATACGGTTTTTCAATTAGTAAGGCCGCTTTGTATGTTGTCATTTTTCACGACTGACCTTATTTCCATTACTATTCATAATGCAGTCTACATCAGACTCTTCTCCGTCATTTTGCTTGGCATCATGGGAATTATGCTTTACCGCTGGCAACTCCTGTTTAATCCCAATAAAATTTTAGCGGCAACATTTGCAATTTGCGCGTTTACACTCCCGCCCTATCAAATATTTGCAGCGACCGGTAATTATTTTTTAATTATTACCGCATTATTTCTCACCTTTGGCGCTGTATTTTATTGGTTTTATGCTTTCACGGAAAAAAATGCAACCACTAAGAAACGTTATTTCTTCATCGGTTGTGCATTATTCTTTGCGAGCTTATTGGAATACCCATTGTCCTCCATGTATGCGTTTACCTTATTTGCAATCTTTTACCTAAACGCGCTCGCTTTTAATCATGTTTACCACGAAAAAAGAAAATTTCTTTACTTTGGCACCCTTGCCACCATTGGCATGATGGTTTTTTACTATTTATTTATTCGAATTTTTCATAAAATTTTTCATGTTGACCTGAGCTATGGCAGACCGGCGGTCGTTGATACCTCACACCTCTTTACACGCTTAATGCGCATTTTTGATGTTTTATCTTGGCATTCCAATATGTGGTTGTGGGACAACACATCCTCATGGAAAGATTCATTCATACTACCTCTGTTTGGTATATTTACTTTTGCTCTGCTGATAACAACAATAAAACGTGGGTTACAGGATCTCAGCCGTATTTCAAAAACAATTTTACAATCGCTGATTGTTATTTTCTCTTTATTCTTTCTTGCTTATTCTCCTGTAATGGCATCGCCAGATTTGCAGATTACATTTCGTTATGCTATTGCAACCATGCCATTGCTTTTATATGTTTTGTTTTGGTCTATTTATCAAATTACACATTTTATTAATAACCCATTATTAGCTAAAGCAGGCAAAACAATTTGCGCTTTATTATTCCTCTGCACCACAGTTTTTGGCATTGGTTATGCTAATTTGATGTTAGCGGATGGTGTTGTCGGCCCACATGAACATGACTATGCCTACATTCAGCAACAATTAACTGACAAAGTAATCCCCTTACTCAAACAAAATAAAAAAGTAACGTTACATGCTATCGATTGCGACAATGGCAATAGTTATCATTATGCTGCGAATGTACCGACTGCTTTTGAATACGGGATGCGAATTTGTAGTTATCAACAACAAATTATCGGGGTCGTCATACACAGCCTGCGACGTATGGGTTATGCCTCAAACTATAATCGGCATAATCATGTTATTTATAACGATAATGAAATTATTGTGCAAGATACACCCTGGGGAAATTTAATAGTCAATAACACAAATGATCCTCATGTTGAGCATGTAATGAATGCTCAAAATAGCAGCGCTTCAACTCTAGTAACGATTGATACAAAAAATGCTCCTACTTACCAACACTTTGAGTTCTATAAAAAATTATATCAAAAAATATCAAATTTCAACAAAGCATAAGATGGATAAAAATTTATGAAACGAACACTCATACTTTCGATAAAAATACTATTTTCTGTTGCCGTTTTGTGGTTTTTGACACACACATCGAAATTAAATTTTAGGCTATTATTAGATTTATTTTATTCACCTTCATTATTGGCGCCTGTCATCGCGCTCTATTTTTTGGTTGTCATCATCAGCTCATGGCGCTGGCACCAACTGAATAATGTCCAGGGAATAAAAATTTCTTTTCTTCACACGATTATTCCAACATATCTTGGCATTGCTTTTAATAATTTGCTGCCTGGCGGCGTAGGTGGAGATTTTTTCCGCTGTTATTTTCTTTTTAAAAAAACGCCTAACAAACGCAGTGCTGTCATGTTATCCATACTCGTTGATCGCATTACTGGACTCATGGGAGTTTTTATTGCGGTTTGCATAGTAGCTGCTTTTCACATGGACTTTTTTAATTCTCACAAATCAACGTTTTATTTCATGTTATTTTGTTTATCACTTTGTATTGGTGTCATCATTTTATATTTTGCATCAACGTTATTACCCAAAGAAGTTGGTTTAAGTGACTGGCTCAGCAAACGATTCTCAGAAAAAAAGTGGCTGGGCTCTATTTTATCTATTCTTACGGCAATTCGTATCTATCGTGACTCAAAAATGGTAATTGCGAAATGCTTAAGTGCGTCGGTTATTATTCAACTCTTCATTGCGCTTACCTGTTTTTTAATTGCAAAAATAATGCATTTTCCTGAAATTCCGTTTGTCAGTTATATTATCGCCATTGCGGTTACTCAAATTGTGAATCTAATCCCTATCACACCAGGGGGCTTTGGAATTGGTGAAGCGGCGTTTGCGAAAGTATTAACGCTATTAAATCCCGGCATTAGCGCCACCTACGCAACTATTTTTTTAGCGTATCGTATTATTGGGATATTGGCTTATCTTCCTGGCCTTGCTGTATTCATATTTGATCATAAGCTATTAAAGCAAAACACATTACATGAATATCCAATTGGATAAATAAAGGAATTTCATGAAGATTTTATGTGACACTAAGAACCGGACATGCTTATTTAATCTTTACGCCTTTCTTAGTATATTCTTAATTGCCTCTGCATATGGATATTGGTTCGCTTCCAACCAGCTACAAGCCATATCTAGCGATGCAATACTGTCAATGTATCCAAAAAAATATTTTATAATATCTGTATTTCGGTGTAGCTTATCTATTATAGCGCTATTTGTTATTTCAGCTGTGGCATTAACTAGCATTTCTCGAGGCAAATTAAATTATTTCGTTGTTGCACTTACCTACACACCGCTTGTGTTGGTATATTTTAATTATTCTATGTACTGGATAGTATGTGGAATTATCTTTTTACAATTTATATTATTAATTAGCACTTTTAGATCGAATGATTATCGATGGCTATTTTCTACTTGCCTAGTTGATCTCACTATTTTATGCGTAATTTTTTTATTACATCTGTTTATTACTACAGGTTTCTCTCCATTGTATTGGAACGTATCTTGGCACACGAGTGCTGGCGCTGAAGAAATTCCAATGGTGGCTTCTATATTTAAAGGATTTGTACATACAAAACAATTCGCTTTTTCAACAATGGATTATTCCGAATGGGCGGGCGTATTAAACCCGCCTATTACGTTGAATTCGCCTTTTTTAGAAATGTTAACGTTCATTTTTGATCTCCCAAGTATTAGCATTGAAGCATTTCATATTGTACTTTTAGCTGTTGATTTTACATTGATTATTATTGGGTCATTTGGATTTTATTTATTTCTAAAATATGCCTTCAAGTTGAGATCTGTTTTTGCATGCATCGGCGGCTGTTTATTCTTTTTTTCTCCTTTCATGGCAACCATGATGACAGAAGATGGCGGCATTTTTTTATCTTCCTATGCTATTTTTCCTTATGCACTATTACTTATTTCTTTGGCATTCGAGAAAAATAATTATTCGCTTGCAATTTGGGCTGGCGTTGCTATTGCCGCACAATTTTTCTTTGCATCCCCGCATCCAGAAGGCGTGATATATTCACTTTTATTTTATGGTGTGTTTACAGCAGGTTTATTTTTGCTTGCTAAGCATCTCACTTGGCGCAGTAAAATCATGCTATCCATAACATCTGTTTTTGTTTTCTTTATGCTTGCTGCATTTGTTGTGCTCCCCATTCTTGTTGATCAGTTCAATGGTAATATGCATGCTTATGCCCACATGAAAGATATGCAGCCGATATCATTTCGCTCTTTTGGTGCTTACGGTATTTTGTTGGTGATATATAGTCTTATTAGCGTGGCACTATTAAAAAAACAACATAGAATAACTGACGTTCATATAAGTTCGATGATACTGGCATTGTTTTTGTTGCTTCTCATGGTATTAACTACGCAAGTAAGATTTAATAATATACTTATCAATTTCTTACATATTGGCCTGAATGTTGGTCATGCCTGGAGAATAGGGATATTTTTCTGCATGATGGTTTTTGTGATGGCAATCATTAGCATGGATACACTTACACAAGAATGTCTAGCAGTCATTAGCAGAAAATTTTCTCGTACCGCTAAGGACATCACATGAAATACGCCATCGCATTTAATTCACTACCGTGGCGTGGCAGATTATTATATTGTGTATCAACTATTTTAATTATTGTCAGCATTATTGGATTCCTTCCAAAAGAACGTATTGTTAATAATGAACTTCTATATAACCCAACAGCATGCAACTATTACATTTCATTGCAATCGCTCTTAGCTAATTATCCTTTACTTGCTCAAGATAAAGCAAACTTTCGATTCATTAGAAATCGGCTGATTAAGTTTGAAAATGATTTAACATCTACGACTGTTTCACCCAATATTACCGCTGAATATAAAGCACAATATGATAAATTGCTTTCTGCTTTTCATATCAATTCCTTTTCATCCATTCTGGACGAACCCAGCATTATAGCCATTGCGACAGCAGGTACCCATTTAATCGATAGTTTCTATCTCGATAATCGAATTTTCTGTGTTAATCCTTTATACGACTGGTCTCACTATACTCATCGAAGAATTTTACGTCATAATTTGAGTGGCCTATACATGGGGATTTCTAACAAATACTCTTTGATACTGAGTGCTGTCGCTGATGACTGGCTGATGGGGCCAACACCGGGGCTATTTACGGTGAATCAAACAACCGTGCTGGATACGCGTTATATGTCAGGCTTGCCGTTACTAACAGCACTCTATGTTTTACCCAAATATGATTTTGTCAACATTAGTCACCCTGGCTCAGCTGCGCCATGGAATTTTTTTCGTGCCGATTCATTTGGGGATTCTGTTACTAGAAAAATATTGAATATCAGTGGCATTGACATTTTTACTGCTTATAAAAATGATCTAGGATTAAAGAAAATTCCTGGCGTGTTAGCGTTGCATTCCACTATCAATCCTATTTTTGATTACGGATTAATAACATTCCAAAACACCCAGTCTTATGGGCTAGCTTATCTAGCAGAACATATTCACTATGAAAACCCTGAGCTTATTAAACAGGATGAAGCAATAATAAAAGACTATTTTAAAAAAAATTCAAATCCAGATAAATTTATTAGCGTTCAAAATAGTCTTTATCAGAACCTCATGCAGTTACAAAATAAACACGATATTATTTTAGAATCTGCAGAACCCAAAAAAGTATTAAGTAATACTCCATTCTCATCAATAGCAGGCACATCAAAAATCAAAGGTATTGTTGGCGATAGAGCTTTTTTTACGACAACCTGTTTAAGACATAATTGCATATTTGTATTCAATACTGCATATGCAGAAGGTTGGCATGCATTTGTTAATAACAAAAGCTCAACGATAAGTCGCGCAAATTACGCATTTATGGCAACAACCGTGCCGCAAGGTAAAGCAACCGTTTGGTTTATTTATGAGCCTTTGTCACGAATCATCGGGGATTTTATCAGTATTACTGCATTGATAATTTTTATATTGCTATCTAACACCAGAAGGAAACACCATGACTTATTTGAAAAAACTAACGGAATTAATAAAATTTAAAATAAGTCCACATCAAGACCTCTTCAAGTCTCCGTCAACCAAGATTAAATTGGCTGATAATATACAATTAACGGATATTGAATACGATCGCGTCGGTAAAATTTGTGATGTTTTCACCGCCATAGCAAATTCCGCGGGTAATGAGATAATTTCCCCGCCTATCGGCGGCGTTTTTTGGGAGCAAGCAAAAGCAGGCATGGGGCCTTTTGATTTATATTTGCGAAAGAATCGTAAAGAGATTGATCTTTCGATGCTGCTATATAATTGCTTTCGTGATTTTTGTGCGTTAGCGTACGAGTTTGATCATCTAACCCCGTCACCGGATTTTTGGATACGCCGCTGGCAACGCTTAGCGCGAGCCGTCCCTAAGCATTGGCGAGCAGCGATGCCAGCTCGATTTGGGGAATTAGGCTGGAATATAGATGGCTATCCTATTAATCGCTGGACATCAGTAAATCAAGAACGCATCAGTGCAATGACAATTGCCGGCATCCCTCACTATCTTGAGCAACAGCAAAATCCTCAAATTATGGAAATCGGTGGCGGCTCAGGCGAAATGGGCTATACCTTATGTAAAGCGCTGCCTAATTGCACCTGGTATAATGCAGACCTCCTAGGATGTCTTATTTATAGCGCCATTCACCTTTCCGTATTATTACCACAAAAACGTCATTCTATTTATGTCGGGAATCTTCAACTACCGACAGGTTTAGATGAAAGTCTCATTATTCGCTCCCCACAGGAAGCTGCACTCTCTGAAAATACGATTGTATATATCCCGCATTTTTTACTTGGCGATTTTACAGGACATTTAAAATTACATTTTGCATACAACACTTATTCGTTTGGTGAGATGCCGAGTAACGCGGTAGAACATTATGTGGATTTACTGGCTGATTTTCTGAAGGACCGTGGAATATTATTCGATCAAAATGGTTATTTTCCAGATCGTGGCGGTGATAATGCTGAAGATATTATTGCTAAAAAGTTTTCTATCCAAGCTTGGCCACCCGAGCTAGATGGAAGGCGACTCCCAAATGGGCCAACACGCGTTTGGTATAATAATGAAAAAGTACGCCATATAAACAATCTAATTAGTGCTTCCGATATCTCAAAAACAATCTTATCACTCAATGATGGTAATGATGCGGTGGACATACACTATCCAAATGAAATTTTATGGCCAAAAGTCTATGAAATGCTAGAATCATCACAGCGTGTCAATGAGCTATATGCCTGGGAGAGCAACGGTATTGTTGCATCACCTTGAATTACATTTATTTTCCAATAGAATGTACACTGCAATGATTCGCTATATATAATCAAAGGATGCCCCAATGTCTTACACAACGTTAGAAAAAATAATACAAAAACTACGCGGGTATCACGCGGCGATAATCGTCAGTCTATTTTCTGGTTTTTTTGTCATCTGTAAAATTTTTACGATTAAAGGCTGCTGGGCTTTTGATATGAATGATGATGCCAATCATACCTTTCCTAACCTTTTCATTTCACGCATGGCTTTTAAATTGGGCCAGATTCCACAAATGAATTTCTTTAACAACTTTGGCTCACCGATGCTGGGAGATGCGCTCACCTATCCATTCGCCATTCATTCTATTACTTACTGGTTCTTAGATAACCCCATCGCGATGACGGTCAATCGGCTATTTTTTACGTGTATCACCGTCTATCTAGGTTATCTCTTTTTCAAAAAACATTTGAAAGATTTTTCAAGCATCCTCTGTTCTTTTTTGGTTTTCTTTTCCGCTGTGAATTTATGGTTTTTTGCAACCTATCATATGCAACTAGCCTTATCTTTCGAATTTTTACTTCTGCTTCTCAATCAACGCAACCCCGAACCAAGTGCTAAAACAGCATTGGCGATTTTTGCTGTCTGCATCGTCATGATTTTGAGTCTCAGCATCAATTTAAGTGTATTTATTCTAGCGCTAGTGCTGGCCTCACAGTTCATTGATGATAGATTTCGCCTCTCCAAAAAATCTGGATTGTTACTAGTTTCAATTCTCGGCGCCATGATTGTTACCTGGTTTCAGTTCGGCGCCTTTATTCAAGGTATGATAAATAGCAGCCGTTTACACAACCATTATAGCGAGCTAGCCACATTCGATTTGCGTTTATTGATCAACCATATGCTTTTTTTCTCACTACAACGCTGGCATCCTGATGCGACAGTATTCCTATCCGTTCCTGTCGTGCTTTCTGCGATTCTCGGGGTTTTCATTATGCGAAAACAACGCCCCCTCTTTTTCCAACAAGCTCTCTTGCTGGGGATTTTGCTGCCTCTGTTCTGCTATACACTGATGATATTTCCATCGATTTGGTGGCATATTCCACTGCTGAGTTCAACGGACTTGACTCGGGTCGTTTGGCTGGCATTACCTTTTATGTTTCTCTCTGTAGGAACCACAGTAGATTGGCTCACTAACAATCGCTTTACTCGCGAATGGCCAACTGCACGCGTTTTACTTTATGTATTAATTACTGTCGTGTTTGCCATGGGCGTACGCGGCGGAATAGTAGGGACGCTGGGCTTCAGTAATATGCATGTTTGCCGCGTTTCTCATCACTTTAATCTTACCAAAGACTCGAAGATGCACCCTGAAAGCATGGCATCCGATATGATACCCTTGAATCGTTTCACATCCGGCGAACCTTCTTGGTATGGCGATGATTTTCGTGGTGTTTATAATCAGCTGTTTGGCAGTGACCAGCGCGCTATTACTTCTGATCAAACACTGAGTCAGAACCTGCTTGATTTAAATCTGATTGAAATTGAGGATGATCCCAATAAAACCTATCATTTTAAAGCACCCTGGAATGCTGACCTAATGAATCAACTCGGTATTCGCTACATCGTGCTGAAAGAAAAACTAGATCCAAATAACAAAGGCTGGAATTTAATTAAAATCGAAGACGACAAATATCTCTATGAAAACAAATTTCTATCTTCGCCAGTATATTTCACCGATCGCGGCGAAATTACACCCTTGCGAACATTCAAAGTGGTTGGTAATCAAATTATTATTGATTTGCCAAAAATAAATGCGCCGAGGGAATTGGTAGCCACATTTGTGAATCTTCCCGATTATCAAGCGACTCTGGATAATAAACCGACAAAACTGTTTTCACCCGCACAGGGACTGCCTTTTATTCATGTGTGGATCAATCCAGGGGACCAAGTTCTGACACTCACATTTCAGCGCTATACCTGGGAAGACTTAATGATTTTTGTCTTATCGGGTTTATTGTTTTTCTCAGTAGGTACATTTATTATCTTGCGATTAAAATCCAATGGCAGTGTCAAATAACAACGGGCATTTAACGCTAACAAAATATCGTCCTGATATCGACGGATTGCGTGCCATTGCAATCCTGTCGGTTGTTGGTTTCCACGCATTCCCATCATGGTTAACGGGTGGTTTTGTTGGCGTGGACATTTTCTTCGTTATTTCAGGTTTCCTCATTTCAACAATCATTATTGACAGCATCGAGCGTGATAACTTTAGCTTCCTCGAGTTTTATCGTCGCCGTATAAAGCGCATATTTCCCGCTTTACTTGTCGTCCTCATGACCGTTCTGATACTGGGCTGGTTTATTTTGCTTGCAGACGATTACAGTCAGCTGGGTAAACATGTGGCCGGTGGCGCTGGATTCATTTCCAATTTTTTACTGTGGAAAGAAAGCGGCTACTTTGATAGCGCCGCCGAGTCGAAGTCTCTTTTACACCTATGGTCTCTCGGTATCGAGGAGCAGTTTTACATTTTCTGGCCATTCTTGTTATGGATTGCCAGCAAGCGACGCTTGAATTTACTCAAATTTGCGGTAATCATTGGCCTCATTTCATTCACGCTAAACATAACCAAAGTTCACTCTGACAAAGTCGCCGCATTTTACTCGCCACAAACACGTTTTTGGGAATTGATGGCGGGTGCAAGCTTAGCCTACGTCATTCTGAATAAGCAAAAATTTATAAATCTGAAGTATCGCCTTGGGGCTTGGCTTAGCAGGCTTGTCGGTTGGCAAGAGCCCGGAGTTGCGTTGAAAATTCTTCCTGAAGCACAATCCATCATTGGCGCTCTTCTGCTAATCACTAGCGTTTGCATCATCAGTGAAAAAGTTTTATTTCCTGGTTGGTGGGCGATACTGCCTGTACTTGGCACGCTTTTAATAATTTCTGCCGGTCAACAAGCTTATTTAAATTCTAAGTTTCTCTCAAACAATGTATTGGTATGGCTTGGTTTAATAAGTTACCCACTCTATCTCTGGCATTGGCCTTTATTATCCCTGGCTTATATCGCTGATGGACATGAGCCTAGTAGAGTGATGCGTATTGCGATCATTTTTTTGAGTACTGTGTTGGCCTGGCTTACTTACAAAGCCATTGAAAATCCATTAAGATCCAGGAATATTGTTTTGCCACTCTTATGTATCATGATTCTTACCGGAGGATTAGGCTTTAACATCTATAAAAAAGAAGGCTTGCCTGGTCGCTTCCCTGGTCTTGAGTCAATTGATGTCACTGGCTATGAATTCGGGCGCGATTGGAAAATGCATACTTGCTATCTTCAGTATGACAAGGGAGATAAATTATTTCCAAACCGCAATAAATGTATTGAGCAACGCAAACATACCGTGTTTTTATGGGGTGATTCTTTTGCGGCAGCACTTTATCCAGGACTGAACTCTCTGGCACGATCAAACGATTTGGGCGTTGCTTTTTTTGCAGCTAATTCGTGCCCGCCTCTGGTAGGCTGGGACAATCCTTCTCGACCTTTCTGTAAAAAAATAAATGAAGACAATTTGGCGACCATTAAGGAAATAAAACCTAATATTGTTATTTTACATGCGAATTGGACAGCAACTATTCCTAATTCGTATCCAATTGCGATGTTAGCAAATACCGTTATTCAGCTTAAAAAATTAGGGGTTCCACGCATTATCATTGTAGGACCAGTACCCGTTTGGGGAGAAAAATTAAGCGAAATCTTATTCAGCCGATTCAAAGCGGACCCACTTCACCGAATTCCTGATCGCATCAAACCCGACCAGGAACAGAGCATGATAGCGCTTGGTAAATCATTGGAAATCATCGCCAAACAGACGGGTGCAGAGTATATTCAAAGCTACGCTTATTTTTGTAATGACAAGGGCTGCCTTGATCGCATTGGTAATGGCAAGAACACTATCGTGTCGGGTGACAACGCACACCTTTCTGTCGTTGCATCAACATGGTTTATCACACAAATCCGGAACAAGCTGCTTGATGCTAGTACGTGATTTTAGCATCTCGCATTGGAAGCAATAAACATCCGCGATAATCGCCATGATGCACTGACTTCAGCACAATGCATGGCCCTTTCTTCCAACCAATTTGTTCAAGCGCATCTTTAGCATAATACCAAAGAAATTGATAAAACGTTTTTAAGCTGGGATTGTTTTCTTGTCGGTATTTTTTCTCATAGGCTTTTGCTGCCTGATCAGACACAAGCATCACAGCGGCATTATCCGATAGAAACAATGCATCAAAACGTAAAGCCAATTTTTTAGGATTATGCATTTCGTATTGACCAAAATACGGATAAGCTGT
>JABDGK010000047.1:0-14014 GCA_013286085.1 Gammaproteobacteria bacterium
CAGTAGGTTTTGTGCCAGAGTCATCAACGGATACCATCGTGCAAGGTGGCAACTTACTACAAAGCATTGCTACGCATGGTATTCCAACAGTTATACCGAAAGCTGGCGCTATTGATGTAGCCATTATCCAAAAAATCGTGGGCATAAAAGGTGTACTGGATGCTAATGATAATAGTTATAAAATTTCTGTGCCAAGAAATGACTTAAATATTATTGTAAATGGTGTGAAATTAACATCAGCAATGGGTTTAACATCATGGGTGCAATTTAAACAAGAACCACTCGCAACGATGTTACAAGGTAGTCTGGTGTTAACCGAAGAACAAGTTAACGCTGTCCTGGTTGCTGCGATTGAGAATAACTTGCAAGTGACAGAATTGCGTAATCGTTATCTGTGGGAGTCACCGAAAGTCATTTTCATGCATATTGAAGGCCAAGGTAATGCCAAGCAATTAGCAAGTGCAGTTGATAAAGTTTTTGCTAAAGTCAATGAGACTGGACAGCAAGGGAATGGTGATTTCCCCATTGCCGTTATTGATACGGCGAATACGACTTTAAATCCAAAGAAAATTGATGCGATTTTAGGTGCTAAAGGCGCGATAGCCGATGGTGTTTACAAAGTTCAAGTGGCTCAGGCGGTCGTAGCGGATACAATGCAAACTTCTACGGAAGCCGTGAATACTTCCGCGACTTTTGCTGGCTCTGATGAAGAAGCAGTCATGGATGGTGATATTGCATTGCAAGAATCTGAATTACAAAAAGTATTAATGGCATTGCATAAGGCTGGCATATCTATTGTGGCTATTAACCAACGAGTCACGGATGATCAAATACGGCATGTGATGTTGCATTATTGGGGTGTAGGTAAATCAGCTGAATTAGCAAAAGGATTGCGTACGGCGCTTGATGTATCAACACCAAAAGGATAAATCCTAAGATTCGCAGCATTTTTTCGTTTTATGTGATTTTAACTGCCGAGTTTAGGATAATGAGTGTCACCACACTATGACGATAGGTATTATTTCGCATCCAGATTGTTTATTGCATGAAATGGGTAGTATGCACCCAGAGCAACCTGCACGCTTGCGCGTCATCAATGAAGCGCTATCAAAATCCGACTTAAAAGCCGATTTAAAAATGTATGAGGCCATATTGGCAACACGTCAGCAGTTAGAGCGTGTGCATGATATTGCTTATGTTGAGCAAGTATTTCATGCATCTCCAGCGCGTGGTTTAATTGGTTTAGACGCGGATACCTGGATGAATCCATACACATTAAAAGCCGCTTTGCGAGCAGCTGGAGCCGTGATACAAGGTGTGGATTTAGTATTATCGGGTGAGGTGAAATCGGTTTTCTGTAATGTGAGGCCACCAGGGCATCATGCTGAAAAAAACCATGCCATGGGTTTTTGTTTTTTTAATAATATTGCTGTTGGGGCGGCACATGCATTGGAGCAACACCAATTAAAACGCATAGCCATTGTGGATTTTGATGTGCACCATGGTAATGGTACCGAAGATATTTTTGCTAAAGATAGTCGAGTGCTTTTTTGTTCTTCGTTTCAGCATCCATTTTATCCCTTCTCTGGTGCAGAAACAAAAAATCAACATATTATTAATGTTCCCTTACCAATCGGTGCGACAGGTAAAGTCTTTCGCGAAAAAGTAACAAGTCAGTGGTTAGAACAGTTAAAAGATTTTCAGCCAGAAATGATTTTTATTTCTGCGGGGTTTGATGCGCATGCCAAAGATCAATTATCAAATACGGCTTTACATGAAGAAGACTATGCGTGGGTAACACAGAAAATAAAAGCCATTGCGGATGAAGTCTGTCAAGGGCGCATTGTCTCGGTGCTTGAAGGTGGTTATGCCTTGGATGTGTTGGGACGGTGTGTTGTGGCGCATGTGGATGCGTTAAATATTTCTTAGGAATTCATTTCTAAACAATCGGGTGATATAAGCAGTTTTGTATTTTCTTCGACTTTAGCAAGGATGTTTAAATAATCTAGGCTGTCGTGTGATACGTTATAACTCATTACACCACCAAAATTTTGCTGCATAATATAACTGGCTGCTGCATTAGCATAATGATAATTTTTATCAACACTGATGCCCAAATAAATATTTTCTTTATGCAAACCATAAGTTACATATTTTAAGAGCCGGCTATCAAAGTTAGGTGAATCGTATGTCATTTCCCATCCATAATCTAAAAAATCTGCCAGCCGGCTTCCTTTGTAATAAGCAGTAAAATAGGATTCGTCCGCATATAATGCTTTTGTAAGTAGCTTGCCATTGAAGGCGGGATTTTCTTTAATCGCTCTGGCAATACGTAACATTGACGTTGTATTGGACATGCAAGTGGAATATTCATCATCAATATCAATGCCATCTAATTTATACTGATTCGTTAGCTTAACTACATCGTTTGCAAATTTATTAATCGCTTCTGAATCTGTCATGCATGACCAACCCGCATTTTGATGATTGCCAAGTAAGGTTAGGAGGACTTTAATGCCTTTTTTCTGTAACTCAGTCACTTGTGACGTTTTATTTAGAAGCGCATCTACTTGTGGGTTAAAATAAATAATAGGATTATTTGAATCCGTGCCATTGATGTTGGCAGCAAAAACACTGATCATATCGAAGAAAGGTTTGTTGTTACTTGTTTTAATATAGCAGCCTGCGTTCGTAAGCTTATGATCGTTGACTTCCACATAGGCCATATTCAGTGGCGATAAAAAATTAGCGTAGATGGACTGAGATAAGCAAAAAGCTATTGGTAAGAAAGATAGGGCGAGCTTTTTGGCGGCAAAATTCATAAATACCCAGGAGTAAAATTTATAAGGGCCGCCTTTCTCCCACAGAAAAGCTGTGGGAGAGGGGAGTTCTACATTACCGTTTTACATGCCGCATTAAACGCTTCTTTTTACGTTGCTGTGCTTCAGATAATACATTTTTTCTGTCGCGGAACGGGTTTTCGCTATTTTTAAATTCAACGCGTATCGGTGTGCCAATGATCTTGAGGCGCTTTTGATAAGTATTGATAAGATATTGGCGATAAGAATCGGGCAGTGAATCAACTTGATTGCCATGAATAATGATGAGTGGTGGGTTGTGGCCACCAGTATGCGCATAACGTAGTTTGATGCGACGACCTTGTACCATGGGTGGATTGTGCGCTAATACGGTTTCACGCAGAATCTTATTTAGCATGGGGGTGGAAAGTTTTTTGTTTGCGCAAGCGTAGGCTTCTTCGACGGATTTAAATAATTCACCGACACCACTGCCGTGTAATGCAGAAATATAATGTGTCCGGGCAAAATCAAGAAACTTAATTTTTCGGTCCATGGTGGAACGTGCAGCATCGCGTTCTGCAATCGACATACCATCCCATTTGTTGAGAGATAAGACCAGTGCTTTGCCGCTCTCAATAATAAATCCAAGCAAGCGTAAATCTTGATCCGTCACACCTTCACGTGCATCAATCACAAAAATAACGACGTTTGCTGTTTCAATTGCTTGTAATGTTTTTACAACGGAAAATTTTTCGGTTGTTTCGAATACTTTTCCGCGTCGGCGTAATCCAGCTGTATCAATTAATGTATAGGCTTTGCCGTGACGTTCTAATGGAATGAAAATACTATCGCGCGTTGTGCCAGGTTGATCAAATACGATAACACGTTCTTCGCCAAGCATGCGGTTGGTGAGAGTGGATTTACCGACATTAGGGCGTCCGATTAATGCTAATTTAATACCGGCTTCTTCTGTTTTACTATCGTCAGTGTCGGTGTCAATTTTTTTAAAAACAGTTTGGACAAGTTCTTTTACACCCATGCCATGTGCTGCAGCGATAGAATGCGGTTCGCCAAAACCTAAACGATAAAAATCAGCGGCGATAATATCCGAATCCAAGCCTTCCATTTTATTCACGACCAGATGGACGGTTTTATTCAGTGTGCGGAGTTTTTCAGCGACTAATAAATCAATGCTGGTTAAGCCGGCACGACCATCCAGAACGAATAAGACGCAATCCGCTTCTTGAATGGCTTGAATGGATTGTTGGATAGAGAGCTTGTCTATGCCTTCTGCATCATCGGTAATTCCCGCTGTATCAATAACAATAAAGCGGTGATCCAGCACATTCGCTTGGCCATATTGGCGATCGCGAGTCATACCAGGAAAGTCAGACACCAAGGCACTACGTGACTGGGTCAGGCTATTAAACAGCGTCGATTTACCGACATTTTGGCGGCCAACTAAGGCAATAACGGGCAACATTTAATATTTATCCACTTTATCCCATGGTATAAGCAGCTAAGTGTCCATCCTTAGTCAGTACGTAAACAACGTCATTATTTGTAACGGGTGTTGCTAAGACGCCAAAGCCATTCACGCGATCTCGCGCGACAAAGTGGCCATCTTGTTTGCTAATCCAATGTAGATAACCTGCTTCGTCGGCAACAGCAATATAATTGCCGATGGCTGTGGGTCCTGTGATATTGCGTGCAACTAATTGAGTTTGACGCCAATCCACAGTGCCAGAATCCGCATCAAATGCCCAGAGATTACTGCTGGCATCAGCAACATAAACACGTTGGCCGTCAACCGTTAAGCCAGTAAACGATGAAATATCATGTGTCCATAATGTTTTGCCGGACGAGAGTTCCAGCGCGCTAATGCGTCCTTGGTAGGTGGCAACATAAACCCGATTGCCATACACAACAGGATCCGCATCAATATCGACCATGCGCTGAATAGCAAAGCTGCCTTCTGGTACCGCAACGACTTCTTGCCATTGTAAGCTGCCATCACGCAAGGTTAATTTAGCAAGATTGCCATTGGCAAAACCAGTAATGACATCATCATGTATGACTTGTGGCGCACTGCCACCCCGTAAAATTAAGGCTGGTTCTGTTTGTTGATAATGCCATAATGCATGACCATCCGTTGTCGCTAACGCTGTTAATTGACCATCAATGGTTTTCACTAACACCACACCATTGGTAGCCGTGGGCGGTGCTAACACTTCACTGGATACCTGAATATTCCAAATTTCTTTACCGTCGCTGGCGCGTAACGCAATGACACGGCCTTCGCGACCACCAATGAATACAATGCCATTATTGGTTGCTGGGCCTGCGGACAAGGACGCTTTGGCGCTGACTTTCCAGAGGGTTGAGCCATTGGTTTTGTCGGTTGCTGTCACAACACCGTCTTTGTCTGCTGTAAAAATAGCGCGATCATCTATAGCGGGAGTCATTTTTAAGTAATCTGTGCCAATGCCATAGTCTACGCTGCTATACCATTTTAGATGGGTATTTAATTCGGTTTTAAAGTTAGATAATGGCGTGGGTGTCGGGGTGTTATCTTTATCAAAAAAACCATTACAAGCACACAGTAACGTGCTGATAGCGCCAATCATTGCAAGTTTTAAAGTAAAATTTTTCATTCAACATCTCTTATTAATTAGGAGGTAGCTACGTTATCTAATTTCATTTGCAGTAGCGGTCTTTCTGTTAACTCGTCTTGCGGTAATTGTTGCAAAGCAAGTTCATAAGCAGCTTTTGCTTTTGTCGTGTCATTTAAACGTAGATAAGCATCGCCTTTGACTTCTTCGATTAAGCCAGCAAAGTTTTTATCGTCGACGATTTTTAAGGTGTCAATGGCAGATTCAGGATGCTTTTCTGCTATTGCGATACGAGCCAAGCGCAGACGGGCAATTTCACGTAAGGCGTTATTATTGCTGTGATCAATCACCCACGTTAACTGTTTCGTGGCTTCCGTATAGTTTTGATGAGCGACGGCATCGCGTGCGAGCATCATGCTGGCTAATGGTGCGTAAGGTGTTTTGGGGTAGTCGGCTAATAATTTTTTTGCTTTCACGGTAGCATCTGCCAGGCTTTTATCGGTAGCTTGGCTGCGGGCGTCGAGCATGATGTCATAAATGCTGGAAGCTTGGATCAGGATGTTGTTTTGGTATTCCTGCCAATAGCGCCAGCCGGAAACAGCAACGAATGCGATCGCTACACCAGCCAAGACAGTTAAGCCGTATTGTTTAACCCACGCTTTTAACTGTTCAATTTGTTCTTGTTCGGTCATGTATTCAGTCAAGATGGAGAACTCCTTTCATCGGATTAGCTTAGGGTCTGGATGAATTCAGTATTGTGACCCCGCATTTTAGCGGATTATAGAAAAAATGCACTAAGGATGTTGGTTGGATTGGGTGATTCTAGTTATTATTGATCATTATTGATTCACATTGTGTTGGGTGTTGGGTATTCATTTGATATTTAAGCTTATTTTAAGCTTAGGCAGGCTATAATTTTTTAAAAACCCGCTCAATAAATACACCCTGGTTTCTCAGGAGAGATCAATTTTTTTATTTTTAAAGAGGGAGTCATATGCAGTCAGGGAAGCCATCTGGACAGCAAATTGTGTTAGCCCCTGTTGATATTTTAAAGACGGTGTGTGGTCAGCAGACTGCGGAAAATTTACTTAAAAATGCTTTTGTTGCACAGGATCAGGGTAAGCGGTTTTCGTTGGTCGACTGGTTAGTAAATCAGCCTAATATGGAAGCTCTCATTGAAAAATTTCGTCAATCTTATTCTCAAGCATGTGACCAGCATATTAAAACATATTTGTCACTTGCAGATCAGCGGTGTGTACCTATGACGGAGCAAATTGAATTTGTTGTGTTGGCATTAACAGCAGGGAAGTATGTTTTTCAGGAAAAGAATGATCCAGTGCTTGTTGCGTTATCACAACGACCCTTATTAAATCATTACTCGTTGTTTCGGGCTGTCATTGGTAAATTGACGGCGGCTAATTTTTCGGCTTGTCTTGAGCAAATTCGAGTAGCACGTTCTAATTCGGAATTCACTCCGCTAGAACTGTCATGCATTCAGCAGCGAAAAGATGCTTTCGCTGAGTTGGAGTTCAAGCGTTGGGTTGCGGGACAATATGAATTAGCGGCTCGTGCAGAAGCTAATACAGTTGAGATGAGTTCATCAATGGATGAGCAGACCACAAAAACACAACAGACTATGCATCGAATGTTTGATGATTCACCGGCGAAAAAGCGAGATGCTTTAAATCGTAATCAGCCAAGCCAGCAACACAATCACGCCCAACGTCTCACTTATGGTAAAAGATAAGTAAGTAGATTGTAGGGTGGACACGCTGCGCTTTGTCCACCCTACGATTCTAACGTTTCACATGCGGCTAGCCATTCATTTTCAACTAGTTCGAGTTTTTTCTTAATTTCAGTTTGTTGGCGTAGTTGTTCTTGAAGTTTTGACTTATTTTGTTCTTCATAGAGAGATAAATCTGTTAAAGCAAGTTCAATTTCAGTCGCTTGTTTTTGTAAGCGTGCGAGTTCGTCTTCTAGTTTTTTAATTTTTTGGAGGAGTGGGCGCCGTTGGTCGCGCTGTTGGGCGTTTTGTTGGCGCAACTCTTTGCGTGAGATGGCTGATTTGTCAGATTGGTCACTCTCTTCTTGTTGACGGCGAAACGCCAATAACCATTTTTCATAATCTTGTAAATCACCGTCAAAGATAGCCACTTTGTTTTCGGCGACTAAATTTAATTGATCGACCGTGGTTCGCACGAGAAAGCGATCGTGCGAAACAATAATCATGGCGCCTTCGTATTCTTGTAGTGCCATGCTGAGTGCTTGGCGCATGTCGAGGTCCAAGTGGTTAGTTGGTTCATCGAGCAGTAATAAGTTCGGTTGTTGCCAAATCAAGAGTGCTAATGCAAGTCGAGATTTTTCACCGCCAGAGAAATTCTTAATCGGTTCTAAAACGCGGTTACCCACAAAGTCAAAGCTACCTAAATAGGTTCGTAAATCTTGTTCGCGTGCATCCGGCGCGAGTTTTTTAAGGTGAAATAAAGGCGTTTCTTGCAAATCCAGATGATCGACTTGATGTTGTGCAAAGTAACCAATTTTTAATCCTGAGCCTATGGTCACTGTACCGCTAGCTGCTTTGATGTCACCCGCTAATAATTTAATGAAACTGGATTTGCCGGCGCCATTCGGGCCCAGTAAGGCAATTCTATCTTTAGGTGTGATGCTAAAATTGATATTTTTTAGAATTACTTTGTCACCGTATGCAATGCTGGCATTGTCTATGTGAATCAGCGGATTGGGACAATCTTTTGGTTTCTTAAAATGAAACTGAAAAGGCGATTCGGTTTGAATAGCACTGACTAATTCCATACGCTCAATCGCTTTTAAGCGGCTTTGCGCTTGTGCTGCTTTGGTGGCTTTGGCGCGAAAACGATTCACAAAGCTTTGCAAATGGGCGATTTGTTTTTGTTGTTTTTCATAGGTGGCTTGTTGAACGAGTAAATTCGCTACACGTTGTTTTTCAAAAGCGGAATAATTGCCGGCATAGACAGTGACTTGTTTATTCAGCACATGAGCAATGTGATCGACTGTTTCATCTAAAAAATCACGATCATGCGAAATTAATAACAATGTGCCGGTATAACGTTTTAGCCATTGCTCAAGCCACAAGACAGCATCGAGATCTAAGTGGTTAGTCGGTTCATCGAGAAGCAAGACATCTGAGCGTGACATGAGTGCTTTGGCTAAGTTCAAACGGACGCGCCAGCCACCTGAGAAATCACTCACTAATTTTTGTTGTTCTTGATGTGAAAAACCCAAGCCATCTAAGAGTTGTGCCGCGCGCGCATTTGCCGTGTAGGCGTCGATTTCGCTAAGTTGTAAATGGATAGTCGCAATCAGTTCGCCTTGATTGGTTTGTTCGGCGTCGTGTAATTTTTTTTGGAGCCGACGTAGTTCCGTGTCACCATCCAACACAAAATCCATGGCAGAAATGGCTAGCGCCGGGGTTTCTTGCGCGACGTGGGAAATTTTTAATTGGTGTGGAATCTCAAGATCGCCGCTATCAGCGTGCAGTTGATTGAGCAGCATGGCAAAAAACGTGGTTTTTCCGCAGCCATTGGCGCCGATAATGCCGATGCGTTGTTTGTGGTAAATCGTCCAGTTGATATCTTGTAATAAGATGTTTGGGCCGCGGCGGATGGTGATGTTGCGTAGTGTGATCATATTTAATTTCAAATAGAGAATGCATATAAAGCTAAAAACCCTCACCCTAGCCCTCTCCCACCAGTGGGAGAGGGAAGATGATTATTTTATTCAACCAAATGTTTTTCTAGGTGTCGACTAAGAAAAGCGGGAACTTCAAGCCAGCTTACTGTTTGCTGTGGTGTTGTCTCGCGTAAAAATTTGATGGCGGCTGTTTGGTTAGCAAGTTCCTGCTCGCCAATAAT
Source organism: Gammaproteobacteria bacterium (assembly GCA_013286085.1). Taxonomy (GTDB): domain Bacteria; phylum Pseudomonadota; class Gammaproteobacteria; order DSM-16500; family DSM-16500; genus UBA5158. The sequence goes on from JABDGK010000047.1 coordinate 9,301, forward strand.
AATGGCGAAACGCGCGCCACTTTTGTCGGCTTTTTTGAATTGATTTTTTAGGTTGCCACCGCCGGTGTGTTGCAGAATGCAGAGGCGCGGAAATTCATCACGTAGCGCATTAGCAATTTCAAGTCCTTTTTGGAAAGTCGCATCGCTGTCAGTCATAAGATAGATGTGTGCGTGAGCACGGGTAGGTGCTTTGTGAACTTGCTGTAACATTAAAATCAAACGCTCCATGCCAATCGCAAAGCCAAGTGCGGGTGTCGGTTTGCCGCCGAGTTGAGCGACAAGACCATCATAACGACCGCCGGCGCAAACAGTTCCTTGAGCACCTAGTTCATTGGTTACCCATTCGAAAACAGTTTTTGTGTAATAATCTAAACCGCGTACAAGGCAAGGATTGACGATGAAGTCAATATTGGCGTTTTTTAAGAAGTGTTGCAGTGTTGCAAAATGTTCTTTGGATTCTGTGTCTAAATGATCAGTTAACTTGGGTGCATTTGCAATAAGTTCCTGCATGGCTGGATTTTTGCTATCCAAAATGCGTAGCGGGTTTGTTGTTAAGCGGCGTTGACTGTCTGTATCCAATTGTGTTTGATGTGTTGTTAAGTAGTCGACTAAATGTTTGCGGTAGTCGCTACGTGCTTCAACAGAGCCTAGCGAATTGACTTGTAATGTCACATAGGGACCGAGACCCAGCTTTGCAAAAATACGTGCTGACAAGAGAATGAGTTCAGCATCCGCATCAGGGGTGGCAACGCCAAATACTTCAGCGCCGCATTGATGAAATTGGCGATAGCGGCCTTTTTGTGGACGTTCATAACGAAAGTAAGAACCATGATACCAAAGACGTTGAACTTGATTATACAGTAAGCCATGTTCAATACCGGCGCGCACGCAGCCTGCTGTGCCCTCTGGTCGCAATGTTAAATTTTCATCGTTGCGATCCGCAAAGGTATACATTTCTTTTTCGACAATATCAGTGGCTTCACCAATGGTTCGTTTAAACAATTCGGTTTTTTCAACGATGGGTAGGCGAATTTCATCGTAGCCGTAGCTATGTAATACTTCTTGGAGCATGTTTTCAACGTGTTGCCAAAGACGCGTTTCAGACGGCAGAATATCGTTCATGCCGCGAACTGCTTGAATAGGGTTGGTCACAGTGGATCTCTCGTTTTGTTAATTGTTATTGTTATCGTCTGATGAATCTAAGCCCTGTTCTGGTATAGCCATTTCAGTGCTGGCTACATCGGGTGTTCTGGTTCTTGCGCGGTGTACTTTGGCAGGTTTTTCATCTGTCGTATTATCTTGATCGGTCGCGATAGCTTGTTTTTCATCTGTCGTATTATTTTGGTCAGTGGCAAGAGCGGGTTTTTCGGTGGTGCCATCTGGTTTTGTTTGGTTGTTAGCTGTTGTGCTTTGTATCGCAGTTGTTGCTGGTGATACCGCTGGGTTTGTTGTTTGTGTTTCTGCAGTTTGTGGTTGTTGTGTATTGTTGGCGACTGGGGCCTGTGGGTTTGTTAAAGCAGGCGCTGCAGCAACAGTGGGTTGTGGTGTAGTCGTGTTTGTTACAGGGTTCACTGTGGGTGCGGTCGCTGGATTAGCAGTTGTCGTCGTGTTTGCCATAACTTGTGGATTTGCTAATTCATTGGGCGTTGGGTCCGCAGGGATTTGCCTAACTGGGCTAAGTGTATTGGCAATGGGTTGGGCTGTTTGTGTGGATACCGTGTTTAACATTTCTTTTGTGCTGGTGCGTGAGTGAGTATGCCACCACATGCCGACAAGACCTATCAATACAATAACAACGAGTGAGGTTGACCACCCCACATTACTGCCGTATTGAATGGATTGAGTTTGAATAGCGGAAATCGGAGCGCTTGTTGCTGGATTTGCTAAATTAAGCTGTGTTAACGCTTGAGCGATTTCTTTCTCGGATAAGTTGAGCAGTTTTCCATAAGAGCGTATATATCCGCGCATAAAAATAGCGGGCGGGCCATTTTCAAAGCGTTCAGTTTCAATGATCGTAATTAAGTAGGGTTTGAGATGTAAGCGAGCGCCGGCCTCTTTTTCTGTTAAGTGCATGGCTTCACGAGCCGATTTAAAACGGGCGCCCCAAGAATGTCTAAGAGGAGTTTCGGTTGGATTTCTATCGTATACTGTCATTGCCATACCTACTCAGAATAATGTTTCCTAATAACCTTGTATAATAAGCGTATTCTGTCTTATCGCCAAGTCTTTCAGTGCAGGTTTTATAAATTGGAGGCGTTTTGGCTGTCGGCGAATTTCTTGAGGTGGCGTTCGCTGCGGCGAGTGCGGTCTTTTACTTGCCCTACTAGCTGACCGCAGGCAGCGTCAATGTCATCACCGCGTGTTTTACGGGTAATCGCATTAATCCCAGCAGCCATGAGTATTTCGCGGAATTTATCAATTGTCGCGCGATCGGAGCGTTTGTAAATCGTTGTTGGAAAAGGATTGAATGGAATCAAATTGACTTTGGAAGGTATGCCTTCTAGCAAGCGAATTAATTGTTTGGCATGCGTTGGGGTGTCGTTGATACCGGCTAGCATGACATATTCCATTGTGACATAACGGCGTTTGTCATCTTTGAAGTAGTCTTTGCAGACTTGCATTAATTCTTTTAAAGGGTATTTCTTGTTTAAGGGTACTAACACATCACGTAACTCATCATTGGGCGCGTGTAATGAAACGGCTAATGCTACATCGCTCACTTCGCGTAATTTAAGCATGGCAGGTACAACACCAGCGGTGCTGAGTGTGACGCGGCGTTTTGAGAGTCCATAGGCAAAATCATCGAGCATGATATCCATTGCGCTAACGACATTATCAAAATTCAATAACGGTTCGCCCATGCCCATCATAACAACATTAGTGACCGCGCGATCGTGAGTGGTTTTGTTTTCGGATAAACTACGAGCGGCAGTCCACACTTGACCAATAATTTCAGCAGCAGAAAGATTGCGATTAAAACCTTGTTTGCCAGTGGAGCAAAAATCACAGTTTAACGTGCAGCCGACTTGTGAGGAGACACATAATGTGCCGCGCTCTGTTTCTGGGATAAAAATTGTTTCAATGCAATTCCCATCGGCAAGACGCAATAAAAACTTATGCGTGCCATCTTGAGCAGTGCTTTCGTAGGCAATTTCAGGCGGCGTAATTTCCGCAATTTCATGTAGCTTTGCACGGAGTGCTTTACTGAGATTGGTCATGGCATCTATAGCGTGTACGCCTTCAAAATGAATCCATTTTAAGACTTGTTGCGCACGATACGGTTTCTCACCCAGACTCACGAAAAAGGCTTCCATGGCTTTGCGACTCAAGCCAAGGAGATTGGTTTTTGGTGCTGTCTGGGTGAGTATTTCCATGATTACGCTAACTCAGTGGCTTTCACGTAGGAGACGATTTCTTCTGGTTTGAAGAAGAAAGCCACTTCTTGTTTTGCGGTTTCTGGGCTATCAGAACCATGAACAGCATTGTGATCAATAGAATCAGCAAAATCAGCGCGGATCGTACCCGGTGCTGCTTCTTTTGGATTTGTCGCACCCATGATTTGACGATTCATGGCGATGGCATCGTTGCCTTCCAATACTTGTGCCAATACAGGGCCGGAGCTCATAAAGCTAACGAGGCCATTGAAGAAAGGTCTGTCTTTATGAACAGCATAAAATTCTTGTGCTTGTTTTTGGGTTAAATGCAGCATTTTAGCGCCGACAATACGTAAGCCAGCTTTTTCGAAGCGGGCATTGATTTGGCCAATTACTGATTTAGCAACAGCGTCAGGTTTGATGATGGATAATGTTCTTTCTACAGTCATGAGAGCTCCTATCGGTATAGTTATCAATTCCGGAGCCGTATTATACCGAATTGTGCTAAAAACGCACCAAAAAATATTAAAGAGGCCGATAAAATCTCACTAGTTCAATAAGATAGCATTACCGGGATTTTTGGCCTAGACTAGGCGTTTTTATTGCGAAAAGCAGGAAATTATATGAATTGGAACAAAGCATTGGCGGAAAATGCGCTGCCTGAAGGCGCTCGACAAGTGGTGACAATAGGCGAGCAGACTGTTTTATTGCTCCGCCATGAAAATCAAATTCACGCTGTTAACAATAAATGTCCGCATTTAGGCTTGCCCCTGCAAAAAGGTAAAATCACCGAGGATGCGTTAGTTTGTCCTTGGCATAAAAGTGCCTTTGATTTAAATACGGGTGATGTGAAAGCATGGAGCCCATGGCCACCGGGGTTAGGGAAATTACTGGGGTGTTTGAAGAAAGAGTCGGCTATGAAAGTGTATCCAACGAAAGTCGACGATGGGGCGATTTGGGTGCAGATGTAAAAAACGGTGGACACGCTGCGTTTTGTTCACCCTACGATGAATGTGTTATTAATTGTAGGGTGGACAAAGCGCAGCGTGTCCACCAAAATAACATTACGTTCTAATTTTATTTTGCCAATAACGAGCTTTTGCTTTGATTTCGGCTTCGTTCAGTGTCAGTAGCTCACGATTTTTCATGAGCTGTTTACCAGCAACCCATACATCGGTCACTTGGTTACGTGAAGCGGCATAAATAATTTGTGACTCAGGGTGATACACGGGTAATGTTTCAATTTCATCTAAATTAATCGCAATAAAATCGGCTGCTTTGCCTATAGCTAATGAGCCAATAACTTTATCAAGTCCTAGTGCTATTGCGCCATTTAATGT
>JABDGK010000047.1:14024-15448 GCA_013286085.1 Gammaproteobacteria bacterium
ATTGAATGGCCAGATCGACCAGAGACTCAACCTGAGGAGCCAACTTTTAGATTTAACTAGAGCTATTGCGCCATTTAATGTAGCCATTTTAAGCACATTGTGCGTGGGTAAGGTGGCCGGATTTTTTGTAGTGAGTTTAGATAGAAAACCTGCCGAACGCATTTCACCTAACATGTTTAAATCATTATTGCTGGCGGCGCCATCAGTACCGAGTGCCACATTGATTCCCATTTTTTGTAATGTATCAACAGGACAAGTACCGCTCGCTAATTTCATATTGGATTCGGGGCAGTGCACGACATTCGGTTTCGTTGCCGCAAGAATTTCAAAGTCTTCATCATCCAGTTGCGTCATGTGAACCGCAATTAAGCGTGGCGATACAACACCAATATTATGCAAGCGACGGAGCGGCCTTAATTTAAATTGTGCGAGTGATTGATGCACTTCATCGGCGGTTTCTTGTATGTGCATATTAATTTTAAAATCATATTGTTCGGCAAGATCACGAATTTTCACTAATGTGTCTTCTGTTTCTGTATAAATCGCATGTGGCGCGAAGGTGGTGTAAATGCGCGAATGATTTTTATATTCATCGTAAAAGGCTAAGCCTTTGGTAATGTATTCATCGGAGTTTTGTGCCCACGCGGTGGGGAAGCCAATGACAGTGATACCAATATTCGCACGGATACCCGCTGTGTCAGCGGCTTTTGCAGTGGATTGTAAAAAGAAATACATATCATTAAAACACGTTGTGCCACTACGAATCATTTCTGCCATGGCAAGCAGTGATGCATCATAGACAAATTCAGAACTTACCCACGTTTTTTCGGCAGGCCAAATATGCTTATTTAACCAATCCATTAATGCTAAATCATCGGCTAAACCACGAAATAAATTCATGGCGACGTGGGTATGACAGTTGATAAATCCAGGCATGACCGCATGCGTTGTGTAGTGTTCTACCGCACCAGCTTGGTAACGTTCTGATGCTTGTTGACTGGGTAAAATATCGTTGATGATGCCGTCTTTAATCACGAGCGCATGATTTTCGAGTACTGGGTTGGCTTGTTCAGAGGTAATAAGCCACTTAGCATGTATGATGTGATCCATGGGGTATCCCTTTAATAGGCTACGTCATATTACAGCAATATGATGGAGCGCAATAGCTCTAGTTAAATCTAAAAGTTGGCTCCTCAGGTTGAGTCTCTGGTCGATCTGGCCATTCAATAGGTGACATTGTTAAAAGTCGTTCTAATATTTCGGCGTCTTTGCTGTGATCTGTTTCTTCCAGCTGTATAGGAGAATCATCAAAGAACATGAGGTTAGCATTTGAAGTTCGAGGGAGTGTATCTCTCGTTGGCTCAGCACTATGTGGTTGTGCCGCAGCCGCTGTATTCGGTTCGTCAAGCCTGACAGTGTTTATC
>JABDGK010000047.1:15458-18813 GCA_013286085.1 Gammaproteobacteria bacterium
GCGGTGCTTTTGCCATGTCGTTCCTTAAATCGACGCGTACGCAATAAACCTCGTTTGATTTCTTCAGTTGGTGCATGCATATGCGCAGAATTAGTGGGATCAAATAGGATAGTCGTATTTTTCAGTACCTTAACAAGTCGCCTATTATAGAGGGAATCTCTGCGCATTTTTTCTATTGGTTGGTTTCGATGCGCATTGTTATCTGGATCATAGAGCGTAGCTGTTCCAACCAGTACTTCTACGATTTCCTCTTGCCGTTTTCTCTTTTCGCCGTGGGGATTATTTTCTGGTGTGGGTTGACGTGGGCTGCTCATTTTTTCCTCGTGGGATATTATTTTCACGTTAATTTTGCCAAAGAATACACACAGATATAATTTTGATCAAATATTTTCGCAGAAAAATATTTCCAACGCTTCGCTATCGTCTTCTGGGTTGTTTGATAGATCAAGAACTGCTGCTGCAAGTTCGCCTTCCAATTCTGATTCATCTCTATCCTTTCGACGTGGCTAGACAACACGTAGCTTGCTCTTTAATATAGACCCCCTATAAGAAATGCTCTCATCATCTAATAGGGGATAGAATAACCGATGGCAACAACCAAAAAGTCACCGTTTTACATTTGCATTGTTTCAGCGATAGCCGCCATTGCCGGATTGTTGTTTGGATTTGATACAGGCATTATTTCTGGGGCGCTTTTATTTATTCAAAAAGATTTTGTCATTTCAACCACAATGAAAGAGTTGATTGTCAGCAGTGTGTTGTTGGGTGCGATGTTTGGCTCCCTCGCAGGGGGGTATCTCACCGATCGATTTGGTCGGCGGCGTTTAATGCTGATTATCTCAGCGTTATTTATTTTAGGCACAGGTATAGCGGCTTTTGCTAATGATGTGAATGCGATTCTCTTTGGTCGTTTGTTTATTGGTTTTGCGATTGGTATGGGGTCTTATACGGCGCCTTTATATATCGCAGAAATCGCGCCATTTGAATGGCGTGGTGCTTTGGTTTCATTAAATCAATTAGCAATTACACTGGGTATATTATCGTCGTATTTAATCAATTATGCGTTTACCAATAAACAAACGACCAAAGAGAATCGCATACCAATATAGATGGTTCTTGGCGTTGGATGTTTGGGATTGGTTTAGTGCCAGCTGTGTTGCTTAGTGTCGGCATGATATTTTTGCCTGAAAGCCCACGTTGGTTAGTGAAGAAAAATAAAATTGAAGAAGCAACAAAAATACTGCAACGTCTTAGAAATTCAACCGATGTCAATGATGAGCTGCAAGAAATTCGTCATAGTTTTAAAATGAAACAAGCGTCATTTCGTGAAATTTTTTCCCCTTGGGTGCGTCCGGTATTATTTTTTGGTGCCATGCTAGGTGTGATTCAGCAGGTCACTGGTATTAATACCATTATTTATTATGCGCCGATTATTTTCCAATTAGCGGGATTTCACGATGCGGCGAGCTCCATTTTAGCAACGGTTGGCATTGGTGTTGTGAATGTATTAGCGACTGTTTTCGCCATTTATTATCTTGATCGATTAGGCAGAAGACCGTTATTACTTACGGGGATTGTGGGTATGGCGCTGACGTTGTCAGGCTTGAGTCTGGCTTTTTATCTGGGCGCTAGCGGAGACGCTATGCGATTTATCGCGATTGCTTGTACGTTTATCTACATTATTTGTTTTGCTTTTAGTTTGGGTGCTATTTTGTGGTTAATCGTTTCAGAAATTTTCCCGTTGGAAGTACGCGCAACCACGATGGGTGTTGCCGTATTCAGTTGTTGGATTGCTAATTTTGCTGTGTCATCAACATTTTTAACGCTATTAAATGCGTTGGGACCCAGTGCAACATTTCTGCTGTATGCGTTGATGTGTGTGTTTAGTTTTGTATTTTGTTACTACAAAACACCGGAAACAAAAGGTGTGACCTTAGAACAAATCGAAGAAAATATCCGTCAACGATTACCATTACGTGCTATTGGCCAACCTGTTCCTGCCAAAGAGCTTGAACCAGTCAAGGCGTATGTATGAAAAAAAATATTATTGCCTGGGATTTAGGCGCCACCAAATGCGCGGCAGGTGTGGTGGAATATGACACGGAATCACGCGACTTAACGTGTGTGCGTAGTTCGTCAATCAAATTAAGTGATACGTCATCATTAGAAGACTTAATTCACAAACTCGATCAGCACTTGGATTTCCCCATTGCTGCTGCCGATGCGATTTGCATTGGTGGTGCGGGTTTTTATGATGGACAACAGTTATTGTTGGAAGGCGCATATCCTTATGACATGTCTTTTCAACAAGTGGCGACCGCACAAAAATGGCCGGCTTATGCGGTAGTTCATGATTATGCACCGATTGTGTGCGCGACTTTTACATCGTATCTCAATGATGAAAAAAATATTAAGCGTTTAAACCAATGTGAAATGCAGCCTTTAGGTAGACGAGTCGCATTCGGTATTGGGACAGGTTTGGGTGGAAAAGACGGTGTCTTGTTGCCGAGTGGCGATTTTTGGTTAGGGCAAAATGAAGTGGGTCACATCGGTATTTCGATGCCACCCAATGCAGATGTGGCGCATTTGAAGCGTCATCAAGAGTTTATGGATTTTTTGCAATTACAGCATTCTGTTGAAGAGCGTATGTCGTTCACGTTCGAAAAGGTTTTATCGGGACGAGGTGCTGTCAGGTTGCATCAGTTTTTTTATCCAGAGAGCGAAAATATAACGCCAGAAATAGTCGGTGAAAAAATGCGGACGGGTTCCGTTCCTGAATTAATCCATGCATTTGCTTGGTATCTGGGGTTGTTTGTGGGAACCATGCAATTGAATTTTATGCCGGAAGGCGGTGTTTGGATTACGGGCGGCGTTGCACTAAGTAATTTAAATTTGTTTGATAGCCCTGAATTTTTTGCGGGGATGCAGGCGTCTCCGGCTTATATGCCGCAGCGAGAAACGTATCCATTGGGTGTGTTATGCAATGCAGAGCATGCGTTGATTGGGGGTGGGTATTATGCTGCGGTGAGGTTGTTGAGTGGTTAGGCTGTTCTGGAAACGTAGGGTGGACACGCTACGCTTTGTCCACCCTACGTTTCTATCTTGTTGCTCTTATGCTTGGTGTTGTGTTATCAGATAAAGCATCTTTATACGTCTGTGAAGCCTCAACATAAACCTGGTTTTTTCTTTCAGCTGTTTTTTTCTGTATATGATGCGAAATCGTAGATAAAAAATCACATATGCCCGTTTTCATTTTCTGCGATTCTACCTTATGCCGCTTTTCGTCTTCGTCATCTGTGTACCATTCTTTTTCGTACTCATCATTAAATTGTTTATGCTCGTGTATCATTTGTGT
>JABDGK010000048.1 GCA_013286085.1 Gammaproteobacteria bacterium
CAAATCTTCCTTCGCACGACCTTCAGCATTAGAAATATAAAGATTAATAAATAAATGCAAACCACTCAGGGATGGATAACGACGAATATAATCGGCAACGAAATTCGCCGCGACTTTATCGCCTTTCCATTGGCGAATGCGCTCAGATAAAATAAGCACGATGGGAATTTTAGGATATTCATCCAATACTCGCATAAGATATTTAACGAGTTTTTCTTCTTCATTTAATTTTTCGTAGCAAGAAGCTAAGGCATCAATCGCCTCTGACAAATAATTAGGATCTTGATCTTTAATACGCTTTAAATTTCGCAATGCCGACTTATACTCACCCTTATCCATATCGACATTTGCTAACAACAAACTCGCTCGCACACATTGACTATCTGCATCCAATGCTTGTTTTAAATATTGGTGCGCTTGTTCATGCAAGCCTTTAGTTTGCGCTGTTTCAGCCAACTCACAATAATAATGGGCTATAACAGGTTGCATATTTTGTCGTGTAGCAGCAGCTAATTTACTTGCTGTTTGGATTGCGTTTTCCCAGGCTTTTTCTTGTTGATAAATATCAAGCAATGCACGCAACGCCGCAATGGCATATTCTTTGATGGCTACTACTTCAAGAAAAATCCGCTCGGCACGATCCAACACCCCCACGCTTAAGTAATCTTGGCCCAATTCAAAAAGCGATTGCTCACGATACGTTTTATCAAGCTGCGGACGTGCAATTAAATTTTGATGAATCCGAATGGCGCGATCCACTTCACCGCGGCGACGAAAAAGTTTTGCGACAGCTAAATGGGTTTCAACTGTTTCACTATCAACTTCTAGCATTTTAATAAAAATATCGACAGCTTTATCCGGCTCCTCATTTAGCAAAAAATTCAAGCCTACCAAATAATCACGTGGTAAATTTACTTTCTGCACAACAGTCGTCTTGCCACGTGATTGATACCCTAAGCACCAAGCACAGAACAGCGCTATTAATATTAGTGTAAACCACCATAAGCTCATCAATGTTTATCCTGTAACGGGATAGCCCGTAAGTTTTCTATTTCTTTTTCAGCCATTTTTAAACGTTGCTTTAAACGGTAATTTTTTAATTTTGTTTTTATTAAAACACTCACTGCCACCAACAAGCCGACAAAACATCCTATACCAAAAACCAGAGCCAGCAATAATGAAAGAGGCATTGCTTTTTGGCCAATATAATAATTAATATTCACCGCGGCCGAATTCAGTGTCGCAAAGCTAATCCCTAGCAATACGATAATTAATAAAAAAATATAACTTACAATTCGCACGCTTTTTTACTCCCTATAAAACACCAAAAAAAACGGCATCATACACAATGTATAGATGCCGTTTCTCGTACTTACGCAAATGGGTGTTTATTCTTTTTCGTTCTCTTTACCCATTTTTTCTTTGAATAAATCACCTAATGTCGTTTTTAACGGTGCATCAGCTGTTTTATCCTTTTTCTTTGAAGTAGCAGCAGTTGCTTTTGCCTTCTTAGGCGCGGCAGCGGCATCTTTAGACTTCATTGAAAGCGTAATGGTATGCGTCTTACGATCAGTACCGGTAATTTTCGCTTCAATGGTGTCACCTACGTTCAAGCGTGTACGCGCATCTTCTACTTTTTCTGCAGAAATTTCGGTTGCACGCAATGTACCTTGTACATTCTCAGCAAGTTCGATCACTGCGGATTTTGCATCAACTTCAATGACTTTACCGGTTACAACGGAACCTTTTTCATTTTCGTTGAGGTAGTTAGCCACTGGATCATCAGCAAGCTGCTTCAAACCAAGCGAAATACGCTCACGTTCTGCATCAATTGCTAAGATCACGGTTTCTAGCTCGTCAGCTTTCTGGAATTTACGAACAGCTTCTTCAGCCGCTACTTCATTCCAAGAAACATCGGATAAGTGAATTAAACCATCAATTCCACCGTCTAGACCGATAAAGATACCAAAGTCGGTAATCGATTTAATCTTACCAGAAATCTTGTCACCTTTTTGATGTTTAGCAGCAAATTCTTCCCATGGGTTTGGTGTGCACTGCTTCAAGCCTAAGGAAATACGACGACGATCGCTATCGATGTCTAATACAATAACATCCACTTCTTGGCCCAAATGTACTACTTTATTTGGGTTGATATTTTTGTTGGTCCAATCCATTTCGGAAACGTGAACCAAACCTTCAATACCTTCTTCAATTTCAACAAAGCAGCCGTAATCAGTAATGTTAGTTACTTTACCGCTTAAGCGCTTGCCGATTGGGTAACGATGACTGATATCGGACCATGGATCTTCGCCTAATTGCTTCAGACCTAAGGAAACGCGTGCATTGTTACGATCAAACTTCAAGATTTTAACTTTGATTTCATCACCAATGGTGAGGATTTCGCTAGGATGTTTGATACGCTTCCAAGACATATCAGTGATATGTAACAAGCCATCAACGCCACCTAAATCAATGAATGCGCCGTAATCAGTTAGGTTCTTCACGATACCCTTGATTTCATCGCCTTCATGTAAATTCTCGAGTAATGCTTCACGTTCAACGCTGTTTTCAGCTTCCATTACGAGACGGCGTGAAACAACAATGTTGTTACGCTTCGCATCAATTTTAATAACTTTGAAATCAAACTCTTTGCCTTCGAGCGATTCTGGATCACGGACGGGTTTAACGTCTACTAATGAACCGGGTAAGAATGCTCTAATTTTATTAATTTCAACGGTGAAACCGCCTTTAACGCGACCTTGGATAACACCTTTAACGGTTTCTTTCTTCTCATAAGCTTCTTCTAATGAGATCCAGGATTCTAAGCGTTTTGCGCGCTCACGTGATAATCGGGTTGTACCGAAACCGTCTTCAACGGTATCAAGGGCAACTTTAACATCATCACCTACTTTCGCTTCCAATTCACCACGTTCATTGTAGAACTGTTCAATTGGAATAATAGATTCGGATTTCAGACCAGCGCTTACAACCACGTAGTCAGATTCAACTCGGATAATAGTACCAGTAATGACAGCGCCTGGAACCATAGGGCTAATACTTAAGCTTTCTTCAAATAACTCAGCGAAATTTTCACTCATTGACATAAATAATGTTTTCCTAGATCTACAAAAATAGATCTTTAAACGGTAGTTAAAAATTAATATAACGACACGCACACCATATTGTTAATGGCCTACCTATCGCACCTTCTTGCATGAATTACCACGAGATCATCACGAAAAATGGGAATCTCTCACTTGGCTTGCCACTTCCTTATTTCCGACATGATACGATCAACCACTTGTTCAATTGTTAAGTGATCTGTATCGATGCAAACTGCATCTTCTGCCGGCTTTAATGGCGCTATTGGCCGCTCACGATCACGCTTATCGCGCTCACGTAGCTCCCCAATAAGGCTGTCTAGATTAACATCAATTCCTTTTCCCTTCAACTGCTTATAGCGCCGATTGGCGCGCTCTTCAGGGCTTGCTGTCAGGAAGATCTTGACGTCAGCATCTGGGAAAACAACCGTACCCATATCGCGGCCATCCGTCACCAATCCAGGCAATTGTCGAAAATTACGCTGACGCTCCAACAAAGCTAATCTAACGAGTGGCAAAGCACCCACTTTAGACGCCGCATTGCCGATCGCTTCGGTGCGAATTTCATCCGTAACAGTTTGATTTTCAAGGATAATTTTTGTATCTGTGCTATGTTCAGGCGTAATAAACTGGACATCGAGGTGTCCAGCCATCATTTCTAATACGGGCTCGTCATCCAATGGTACATTATGCTTGATCGCCTTGAGTGCCAATACTCGGTACAACACACCACTATCTAGCAAATGCCAATCCAACTGCTTCGCGATTAACTGACCCACTACCCCTTTCCCTGTTCCGCTTGCACCATCAATCGTGACAACAGGGGCTTTATTCAGATTCATTCATTCCTTCCCCAAGCACATGCTCTGCTGTTTGCAGTGTCGCAATTCGCTCTAAACTAACTAACAATTCCTCATTGGTTAATTGAATTAATCGAACCCCTTGGGTATTGCGACCAATCAAGGAAATTTCATCTACCGGCATTCGTACCAACGTACCTTTATCACTAATAAGCATGACTTCATCTTCTGCATTCACTTGGATAGCACCAATGACTTCACCATTACGCTCACTCACTTGAATAGAAATCACACCCTGACCACCACGTCCGGTTGCGCGATACTCATCAATCGCGGTACGTTTACCATACCCATGAGCCGTTGCTGTGAGAATATCACCCTTCGATACAACCACCACTAACGAAATAACACGCTGACCTTCTTGCAATTTAACGCCTCGCACACCACGTGCGGTACGTCCCATATGACGCACACTACTTTCGGCGAAACGAATCACTTTACCTGCATTTGTAAACAACATGACTTCATGATTACCGTCGGATAGTGACACTCCCACTAAACGATCATTTTCGGCAAGCTCTAGGGCAATAATTCCCGAAGAACGTGGACGCGAAAATTCCGTCAACGATACTTTCTTGACAGTGCCCTGAGCGGTTGCCATGAAGACATACTGGTCTTCACGGTATTCGCGCACGGGTAAAATAGCACTGATGCGTTCACCTTCCGCTAACGGTAATAAGTTAATAATTGGCTTACCGCGTGCATTACGACTCGCTTGTGGTAATTGATATACCTTCAACCAATACACTTTACCTGCATTAGAGAAACACAAAATATTATCGTGCGTACTGGCAAGTAATAAATGCTCGATAAAATCTTCTTCTTTAATATTGGTTGCAGATTTACCTTTGCCACCGCGATGTTGCGCTTGATACAATGCAACAGGTTGAATTTTTACATAACCTTCATGTGAAAATGTCACAACAACATCTTCTTCGGGCACCAAATCTTCGTAACTAAAATCACCTTCGCTATCAATAATTTCAGTACGACGTTCGTCACCAAATTGATCACGAATAGCGATTAAATCATCACGGATAACTTGCATCAAACGTACTGAATTCATCAGGATTTCATTGAGATCAATAATTAATTTTTTTAATTCATTGTGTTCAACCGTGATCTTGTCTTGTTCTAAGCCTGTCAAACGATGCAAACGCATTTCAAGGATAGATTGTGCTTGTTCTGGTGAGAGATAATAACCATCTTTTGCCAAACCATATTGACCTTCAGCAGCGACAATGAGACCTTCGCCTTCACCACTCGCACGCGTCAGAATATCAATCACTTTCGCGGGATGCCATGCACGCTGCATTAATTGAATTCTTGCTTCATTCGCATCTTTTGCTTGCTTGATTAACACGATCATCTCATCGATATTCGCCAATGCAATCGCTAAACCTTCTAAAATATGCGCGCGTTCTTTTGCTTTACGCAAATCAAAAATGGTACGGCGAGTGACAACTTCACGGCGATGACGAATAAACGCATCAATTAATTCTTTGATGTTAAGAATTTTAGGTTGATTATCAACTAAAGCAACAATATTAATGCCATACACAGTTTGCAACTGCGTCTGAACAAATAAATTATTCAAAATAACATCGGTATTTTCGTTGCGACGCACTTCAATCACGATACGCATACCTTGCTTATCGGACTCATCGCGTAATGCGGTAATGCCTTCGAGTTTCTTTTCTTTCACTAACTCAGCAATACGTTCAATTAAACGTGCTTTATTGACTTGATAAGGTAACTCAGTAACAATTATTTTTTCTTTATTTGATTTTTCGTCTGCTTCAATTGACGTTCTAGCACGCACAATTAAACGACCATGGCCCGTTCGATAGGCTTCAGCAATACCACCACGACCATGAATAATACCTGCAGTCGGAAAATCCGGTCCTGGGATGTATTGCATAATCTCTTGGATAGTAATATCGGGGTTATCGATGGACGCAATACAAGCATTCACTACTTCCGTCAGATTATGAGGCGGAATATTCGTCGCCATACCAACAGCGATACCCGACGAACCATTTATCAATAAGTTGGGCACGCGGGTTGGTAAAACCACCGGCACCATTTCGGTTTCATCGTAGTTAGGAGAGAAATCGACTGTTTCTTTTTCGAGATCCGCTAATAGGGCATGTGCTAACTTGGACATGCGGATTTCGGTATAACGCATTGCGGCTGCAGCATCACCGTCGACGGAACCGAAGTTTCCTTGGCCATCTACCAATAAATACCGTAGTGAAAATGACTGCGCCATACGTACAATAGTATCGTATACCGCGGTATCACCATGTGGATGGTATTTACCGATCACGTCACCAACGACACGGGCTGATTTTTTATGAGGCTTATTCCAATCGTTTCCTAGCTCATGCATAGCAAATAAAACACGCCTGTGCACAGGTTTTAACCCATCGCGAACATCTGGCAGTGCCCGGCCAACAATAACACTCATGGCATAGTCGAGATAAGACTGCTTTAATTCAGCTTCCAGACTAACTTTTTGAACTTCTCTGGCAATCGGTGTGGGTGTATCCATATGTCCTTTCTACTCAACTGTTTGCTATTGAAAAAAGGTATAAAACAACCGCTCTAAAACTGCGAAATTGTACCATGAAATGGTGGGTAGACGCACCTCAAAATTAGCGAGAAATAAGAGGAATTTATGGCTCAAATTTGAACATGAATGGTAGCCCGCATGCAGCGCAGCGTAATACGGGGATAGTATGCACCCAACCCCGTATTTCGCTGCGCTGCATACGGGCTACATTATGAGATTTGCCAATAACGGCGGCTTGACTGCTGACGGGAAAAATCGGCGGGCATCATTTGCTGGGTGATTTCTTCAACCTGAAAATCTGGGCACCAACGTGGATCCAGCTTTAATTGGCGATCTTGCGATGTTAAAAAAAGAATACCGTCTGGCAGCAGCAATTTGAGTATTTGATAGAGAACCAGCTCGTAATCTTCGGGTTCAATCGCCGGTAAATCAGCAAAAATTACATGGTAGCGTGTTTTTTCACGATCAAACCAGAGCAGCGGATCTGTGGTGATTACTTGATGCTGCTTGTTAAGCCTATTATTCAACTCTAAATTTCGTTTTACCCAACGAAAATCAAACGCAGCCTCCACAACGGTTTTTGTGGTTAATGCACCGCCTAATGCAGCACATATTGTCATCGCTCCTGCCGTCGCAAATAACTCAAGAAAATGTGCGTCTTTCGCTAGTATTTTTATTTTTTCACGCAAAAGTCGCTGCTGTAACACCAAGCCCGTTTCAATACCCACGTGTTGCAAATTCACCAAAAATGTCGCGCCATCTTCATGCACTTGATAAAACTCATCGAGATTAATCAGCGCATCCTCACTGACCGGCAGAACACGACGTGGCTTCACTTGAAAAAATATCTGCGCAGCGGGTAATGCTAATACTTCCGGCAAAACGGCTAATACTTCTTGTTGACGACGCAACGCTTTATCTTTATCAACTGATTTTGGCGCAGGATACTCTTGCACATAGACATACTGCTCATAAAAATCGACTGAAAAAGCATACTCCGGTAAATCAGCATCATATACGCGATAACATACTATGTTTTCACGCTCAGTCCAGCGTTGAATATGTTTGATATTTTTACGTAAACGATTAGCAAACATGGCAACGGCGGCATCATCTAGCCCGCTTAACGCACGCTGCGCGGCAGCAATACGCCGCTCATTCATCGCCGCCGGACTGCGATCTAGAAATTTTTCGGCGGTGATATCAAACAATAATAGCTGACAAGGAATGGCACCATTAAATAACGAATAATATTTTTTAGCGCGGATTCCCATTTGTTTGCCAAGTTCCGGGTTCCCCGTAAACACAGCGGCTTTCCAGTCTGAAAAAATCGTTTTGAATTTTTCACCCAAGAGTGCATACAAATGCTGTAATTCTGTTTCTTCTCCAATGCGCTCGCCATAAGGAGGATTCACAACAATCAATCCTGGTGACGTATTTTCTTTGACAGTCAATGCGGATAACTCACGCTTCTCAACGTGAATTTTACCGAGCAGACCTGCTCGTTCAATATTTTCGAAAGCAATTTTTATCGCATAAGCGTCTGCATCATAGCCAATAATCGGTGGCAATGATGCCAACCCTATCGCTCGACATGCCACCGCTTCTTCGACCAATTTTTCCCACATCATTGGCTGATGTTTTTTCCAGTGTAAAAAACCAAAATAATCCCGCCCCAATCCTGGCGCCACATCACCTGCCATCAAAGCGCCTTCGATTAACAACGTGCCTGAGCCTGACATGGGATCTAGCAACATGCCGCCTGCTTTTGCAATGGCTGGCCAGCCTGCCCGTAGTAAAATGGCTGCTGCTAAATTTTCTTTTAATGGCGCAATACCGCCACCACCTAAGCGATAATTACGTTTATGCAAACTATCCCCGGATAAATCAATGCTGATCGTAGCAATATCTCGATGCAGATAGACATTCACACTCAAATCAGGATGTTCGCGTGCCACCGATGGCCGCACATTAAATTTTTCGCGGAACTGATCGACGATTGCGTCTTTCACTTTTTGAGCGCCAAACAAGGTATGAGTAATCTTAGATTGTGAACTGACAAAATTAACCGATAGAGTTGCCTCAGGCGCCATATGCTGCTCCCAGGCAATGCTCTGGACGCCAGCGTATAACGCCTCCGGTGTTTCTGCAGGCACTTTGGCTAGTCGTAATAAAATTCGATTGGCTAAGCGTGACCAAAGACAGGCTTTGTAAGCGAGTGCTAGATCACCTGTAAATTCAACGCCTGCTAATTTCTCAGCGGCTTTGCTCGCACCTAAATTTCGCAACTCGTCTACTAACAAGAGCTCCAACCCTTTGGGAGTTGTTGCAAATAGATCGAGATGACTAGCTGATTGATTATTCATAAATTACATATCTGTGAGGAATTGCATTTGGTGGACACGCTGCGCTTTGTCCACCCTACAATTCTATAATTGAAAACGTAAGGTGGACAAAGCGCAGCGTGTCCACCGAATGCGTCTACGGTTGTTTTAGTGCTCGGCGCATGACTTTGCCGACGTTGGTTTTAGGCAGCTCATCACAAAATTCAAATTGTTTTGGAACTTTATATCCTGTTAATTCGGTACGACAAAACTGCCGTATTTTCTCTTTGGTAATGGTTTTATCGTCTAATACTAAAAATGCTTTTGGTACTTCACCCGAATTTTCATCAGGGACACCGACAACAGCTGCTTCGCGCACACCAGGCATTCTCACTAAGACATCCTCAATTTCATTGGGATAGACATTAAATCCTGACACCAAAATCATATCTTTCTTGCGCTCTAAAATACGCAAAAAACCTCTCTCGTCAAAAGACGCGATATCACCCGTGAGTAACCAGCCATCCCGTGTGAAAACTTTTTGTGTTTCGATAGGATTTTTCCAATAACCTCGCATCACTTGCGGGCCTTTAATTGATAACTCACCTGATTTTCCAACTGGCACTTCAAAACCGTTATCATCTAAAATATTCACTAATGTAGAAGGCACAGGCACCCCCACTGTACCCGTATAGGCCCTGGTATCCGTCGAGTTTATCGCAACACAAGGCGACGTCTCTGTTAGACCATAGGCTTCGAGAATTGGCACGCCGGTAATTTCTTGCCATCGATTGGCAATAACCCCTTGCACTGCCATGCCGCCACCCAACGCCACCTTAAGGCGACTGAAGTTACAGGTTGTAAATTTAGGATGTTTTACCAGTGAATTAAATAAGGTATTGACACCCGTAATAACCGTAATTTTAAATTTTTTAATTTCGCTAATCATAGCGCCGACATCACGCGCGTTCGCAATCAACACATTCATGCCGCCAATTTTATTCAGAAATAAGCAATTCGCCGTTAGCGAAAAAATATGATAAAGCGGCAAGGCAGTGACAATAATTTCTTTGCCACGTTCAAACTGTGGCTGAAACCATGCTTCTGCTTGTAGAATGTTGGCAACAATATTACGGTGCGTCAAAATAGCACCCTTCGAAACGCCGGTGGTGCCACCAGTATACTGTAAAAATGCAATATCTTCTGGCGCTATCGTTACAGGTTCAAACGTCAGCGACTTACCTTCTGCTAATACTTTTTTAAAGGGTATCGCTTGTGGCATATTCCACGCAGGAATTTTTTTCTTAATGTACGTCAGATAAAACTTAATAAAGGCGGCTTTTGGCCACGACAACATATCACCGATATCAGTAACAATAACATGTTTCAGTTCCGTATCAGGCCATGCTTTTTGTACGGTTTTTGCAAAATTAGATAAAACAATAATGGTTTCAGCGCCTGCATCTTTCAGCTGATGCACCAACTCGGGCACGGTGTAAAGCGGGTTCACATTGACGACAGTCAAACCTGCACGCAAAATCCCCTGCATCACCATCGGATACTGCAATAAATTTGGCAGCATGATAGCAACACGGTCACCTTTTTTTAAGTTCAGAACTTGCTGCAAATAAGCAGCGAATACCTGCGAATATTGTTCTGTTTGCTGAAATGTTAGCGTGGTACCCATACTATAAAATGCGGGATTATTAGCATAGGCAATAGCACTTTCATCAAGAATCTCGACGATAGAATGATATTGATCCGGATTAATTTCGGCAGGAACACCTTTAACATAGTTTTTTAACCAGAATTTTTCCACGCCCGACCATTCCTTGTGCTATTATTATATTTGAAGTTATCTCGAGAAAATCTGAATACTTATGGAATTTTATTTAGTTGGTCGGGACGGCGGGATTTGAACCCACGACCACTTGCCCCCCAGACAAGTGCGCTACCAGACTGCGCTACGCCCCGTTTTATATCTTATTAATATGCTTCATCAACCGTTTGCAGATTTTGCAGAACGGATTCCAATTCCGCAATCATTTTTTTCACAAAATCGCCTGCTTGTTCAGGCTGTTCGACCTTCACCTTGCTAGGCTGTTGCGCTAGTTGTAATCGCGCACCTTCTATCGTAAAACCATCTTCATAGAGTAATCTACGAATTTGTCGCACCATCAAAACATCATTGTATTGATAATAGCGTCGATTGCCGCGCCGTTTCGAGGGTTTTAACTGCTGAAACTCTTGTTCCCAAAAACGCAAAACGTGCGGCTTTACGCCACACAATAGTGCTGCTTCACCAATAGTGAAATAACGCTTCTCTGGAATCGGAGGCAAAGAAGTATCGTTACTTTGACTACTCTTCAACAGCTTGGGTGTTGTGTACTTCTTTCCCTGCATACTTTTCAACACGCGCCCTTAGTTTTTGGCCACTGCGGAACGTCACCACACGACGCGCAGAAACAGGAATTTCTTCCCCTGTTTTAGGATTTCGACCTGGCCGTTCATTTTTATCATGCAACTCAAAATTGCCATAGCCAGACAATTTTACTTGCTGGCCGCCTTCTAAAGCAGCACTGAGTTGATGAAAAAATAACTCCACAATTTCTTTGGATTCACGCTTGGTCAATCCAATTTCTTGGAACAGCTGTTCAGAAATATCCGCTTTTGTCAGTGCCATTTGATTAGCCTCTTAATTCAGCGTTGAACCGTCCTTTTAATGCACCTATAACGCGCCCCATTACATCTGTCACTTCTTCATCAACCAGAGTTCGTGAAACATGCTGCAAGGTTAAAGCAAGAGCAATACTCTTTTGTCCTGGCTCTATACCTTTACCTTGGTAAAGATCAAATATATCAATGTCTTTCAGCAAATCTCCCGCCTCATGCCTTATTGTATCCTGAATATCCTGTGCTGGTATAGACTGCTCAACTAATATTGCAATATCTCGACGTATTTCGGGGAACTTCGATACCGCAACATACCGTGGAACCCGCGCCGTTTCTAGAAAATCTAATGCCAACTCAAAAACAAACACTTTTCCATCCATTTTTAAGGACTGTGCAATACTTGGATGAATAGATCCTAATATGCCTATATTTTTATCATTTCGATAAATGGCTGCTGTTTGGCCCGGGTGCAATGCTGGATGCTTATCTGGCTTAAAAGTAAATTCATCCACAGCACCTGTTAGAGTCAATAAACTTTGCAAATCACCTTTTAGATCAAAAAAATCAGCCGCGCGATTGGGCACACCCCATTGTTCGGGCAAAGCAAAACCATTAATCAAACCACTTAAAGTACGTTGTTGAACCAACTGCTCATTTTGCATTAAGAAACGCAAACCCGTTTCAAAAATTCGTACACGCGCTTGTTGACGATTTTGATTGTAAAGTAATGTATTCACTAATCCTGGCAAGAGACTCGCTCGCATCACTCCCATCTCAGCAGTCATAGGATTTACTAATTCTTTTACGGGTTGTTCTGGCTCAAACAGCGCTTGTGATTTTTTATCAATAAAACTATAGGTCACCACTTCTTGATAACCTACATCACACAACAGGCGACGGATTTTTTGGAGAGGAATATGACTTTCCAAACTGGAATGAATTTGTAATGCCGCGGTTGGATAATGACAAGGAATTTTATCGTAGCCATATAAACGCACGACTTCTTCAATTAAATCGACTTCCAAGGCAATATCAGAACGACGCGCTGGCACAGTTACCTGCCAACCTGTTGCATTTTTTTCACAAAGAAAACCCAAACGCCGCATGATATTTTCAACATCTACGGTAGAAATATGGCAACCAAGGATTTTTGCAAGTCGTTCTGCACGTAATATGATTGTCACAGGTTGTGGCAAATCTTTTTCACTACTGACTTCAATGATAGGGCCCGGGTTACCACCCACAATCGTCAGCAATAATTCTGTTGCGCGCTCAATCGCGTGTCGTTGCATCGTCGAATCAATGCCACGCTCAAAACGATAAGCGGAATCTGATGACAAATGATAACTACGCCCCGCGCGAGCAATCGAGCCAGGATTGAAAAATGCACTCTCTAAAAAAATATCTTTCGTAATTAGCGTGACACCCGAATCCAAACCACCCATCACGCCAGCGATAGCTAATACATTTTTGTTATCCGCAATCACTAAGGTTTTATTATCTAACGTCACATCACTGCCATCTAATAATTTGATTGCCTCACCTTGTTTTGAAATCCGAACATCTATTCCACCTGAAATTTTATCCAACGAAAATGCATGCATGGGTTGACCCAACTCCAACATCACATAATTCATGACATCGACAATAGGGTTAATGGAACGCAAACCACTGCGACGCAACCGTTCACGCAACCAAATCGGGGTAAGCGCATCGGCTTTTACTTGTGTGATAACACGACCTACATAACGTGGACATGCGTTTTTAGCATGAATAGTCACTGGCAGCGTATTTTTTACTGTTGGTGTTATTTCTTGAATAACTGGCAATGTCAGCTGGCATTCCGTCAATGCAGCTACTTCTTTGGCAATACCCACGACACTTAAACAATCACCACGATTCGGTGTAATAGAAACATCAATAAAATGATCCTCTAATTGCAAGTATTCACGCACGGATTTTCCGAGTGGTGCATTGGCAGGCAGTTCAAATAATCCATCACTTTCTTCTGCTAAACCTAACTCGCGCGCAGAACACAACATGCCTTGTGATGTGACGCCGCGCAGCTTGGTTGTTTTAATCTGCAAATCATTCGGCAATACCGCACCTTCCAGCGCCGCCGCGACTCGCATATTGACACGCACATTCGCTGCACCACAAACAATTGTTAATGGCTTTTCCGCACCCACATCAACTTCACAGATATGCAAACGATCTGCTTCAGGATGCTTTGTCAATGACATGACATGACCAACAACAACACCAGAGAAATCTCCCGCAACTGGTGCATGTTCTTCAATTTCTAAACCAGCATGCGTGAGCTTCGTGCAGAGTTCATCACGCGTCAACGCTGGATTCACCAATTCTCGTAACCAAGTTTCACTGAATTTCATAGGTTTTCGATCCTAAAACTGTTTCAGAAAACGCAAATCATTTTCAAATAATGCGCGCAAATCAGTGATGCCATAACGCAACATGGTTAAACGATCAATACCCAGACCAAATGCCCAACCGGTATAACGCTCACTATCAATACCCGCCATAGAAAGAACATTGGGATGTACCATGCCGCAACCCAACACTTCTAGCCAACCGGTATTTTTACAAATACGACAACCTTTGCTCGCACAACTTAAACAGCCAATATCGACTTCTGCTGAAGGTTCAGTAAATGGAAAATACGATGGTCGAAAACGAATTGGCACAGGCGCTTCAAAAAACGCTTGTAAAAAATTAATTAGCACGCCTTTCAAATCAGCGAAGCTGACATTTTCATCGACCATTAACCCTTCAATTTGATGAAACATCGGTGTATGTGTCAAATCAAAATCTCGGCGATAAACACGTCCCATCGCGATGATACGAATCGGCGGTTTGCTTTCTTCCATCACACGAATTTGCACCGGTGACATATGCGTACGCAACAAGGTACCGTCACCAAAATAAAAGGTATCTTGCATCGCACGCGCTGGATGCAAATCAGGAATATTTAACGCCGCAAAATTATGATAATCATCTTCGACTTCGGGACCATCCACTGCAGCAAAACCCATTTGCGTAAAGAGCGCTTCTAGACGTTCGCGTGTTTTTGTCACAGGGTGAATAGTACCCACTTGTTGATGACGCCCAGGTAACGTGATATCAACAGAGTCTGCTGCTAACTGATTCACAACTTCTGCTTCACGTAAAATAGTGACGCGCTCATCAATGAGCGTTTGAATTTTTTGTTTGATAATATTGACTTTTTGACCCGCTAGCGGACGCTCTTTTTCAGGTAAATGGCCGAGATTTTTGAGGTATTCAGTCAACTGGCCTTTCTTACCTAAATACAACACTCGATAGTGATCCAAGCCGCGTAAATCGGCTGCTTGTTGGATACCGGTTTCAGCTTGTTGTAATAATTCATCCAGTTCTTTCATGGACTCATTCCAATTAAAGTTTTTGCATAAGTCATCTCCCTTCTCCCGCTTGCGGGAGAAGGGTTGGGGATGAGGGTGTTTGGTTTGCACATTTTCTACCAGAGTATGTACGGACGTAAAAACCCTCACCCTAACCCTCTCCCGTAAACGGGAGAGGGAATGTTTTTATCTGTTGTCAGAAAATCCAAACAAAAAAATAGGGGCCTAGACCCCTATTTTTTACTGCTTTTGCATCTATTTATGCAGCCAGCTGGGTCTTCACGTGATCCGCTAACGCACCAAATGCTGTTTTATCATGTACAGCGATATCCGCCAACACTTTGCGATCGATTTCAATCGCCGCTCTCTTTAAGCCGTTCATAAATACGCTATATGACAAGCCAAATTCACGAGCCGCAGCATTAATACGAACAATCCATAATGCTCTGAAATCACGTTTCTTTTGACGACGGTCACGGTATGCGTACTGAGCCGCTTTGATTACAGCTTGGTTAGCAACGCGAAAAACGCGACTACGTGCGCCATAATAACCTTTTGCTTTATCCATCACTTTTTTGTGACGGGCGCGAGCTGTAACACCTCTTTTAACTCTAGCCATTTCTTATCTCCTCACTAATCTGCGTAAGGCAGCATTTGTGTAATTGCAGGGCAATCCACTTTCGCTACACCTATAACACCACGCAATTGACGCTTACGCTTCGTCGATTTCTTGGTCAAAATGTGGTTACGAGCTGTACCACGATGCTTAAAGCCATTACCTGTAGCTCTAAAACGCTTCGCCGCCCCACGGTTGGATTTTAACTTCGGCATTTTACTAACACTCCACTTTACTATTTCATTGAATCCGCAATCTTTAATATTACTTTTGCTTTTTAGGTCCCACCACCATCACCATCTGGCGGCCTTCAAACTTAGGACGCTGTTCAACAGCTCCATGCTCACCTACATCAACCAGAATACGCTCTAACAATTGCATACCCAACTCTGGATGTGCCATTTCGCGGCCCCGGAACCGCAAGGTCACTTTGGCTTTATCGCCTTCATCTAAGAAACGGATAATATTACGCAGTTTAACCTGATAATCACCCTCGTCCGTTGCCGGCCGAATCTTAATTTCCTTGATTTGTACTTGTTTTTGCTTCTTTTTGGCAGCTGCTTTACGCTTACTCTGCTGGAAGCGAAACTTACCATAATCCATCACACGACAGACTGGTGGTTTAGCATCAGGCGACAACTCAACCAAATCCAAACCAGCTTCTTCACTGATTTGTCTTGCCTGACGAGTCGGCACAACACCTAACTGATTGCCATCGGCATCAATTAATCGGACTTCAAAGACGGTTATTTCTTCGTTAACCCGAGGTTTTTTTTCTGCGCTAATCTGGTCTTCCTCCAACTATTAATACGGATTCCGGCTAAATAACCAACCTTACCGGAACAACACATTCCATCACATAACAAAGAACATTACGCTAAGGCCGAATCTACATTGACTCGACTTCGCTGTGCTATCGCATCATTTATCAAACGTAAACACTGCTCAACCGGCATCGAACCAAGGTCTTGACCCTGCTGGGTGCGTACCGAAATTGAACGCGAGTCAGCCTCGCGATCACCCACTACCAGAAGATAGGGGATGTTCTGCAAGGTGTGTTCGCGGATTTTAAAGCCGATCTTCTCATTTCTCAAGTCCGATTTTACTCTAATGCCCTGTTTTTTGAAAAAATCTGTCATTTCTTCAGCATATTGAGCTTGTCGGTCGGTAATATTCATTAAAATTGCCTGAGTTGGCGCTAACCAAACAGGTAACTTACCGGCATAGTGCTCGAGCAAGACCCCTATGAACCGCTCAAGGGAGCCAAGGATAGCACGATGCAACATGACTGGCACCTGTTTACTGCTATCTTCATCAATATAATAAGCATCTAGACGACCCGGCATAGAGTAGTCCACCTGCAACGTACCACACTGCCACATTCGATTCAGGCAATCTTTCAAATGAAATTCAATTTTAGGGCCATAAAAAGCACCTTCGCCTGGACGCTCATCAAAGGTCAAACCCGCGTTCGTTAAGGCTTGAGCAAGCGCCCCTTCTGCTCTATCCCACAATTCATCATTACCCATACGCTTTTCAGGGCGGGTGGCTAAGCGGACAGTAATATCTTTAAAACCAAAGTCTTCGTAGACGTCGAGCAATAATTTAATAAAAATTAATGCTTCATCTTGCACCTGATCTTCTGTGCAAAAAATATGGGCATCATCTTGGACAAGCTGGCGAACTCGCATCAAACCATGCATAGAACCAGAGGGCTCATTGCGGTGTAAAAATCCAAATTCAGCGAAGCGCACTGGCAAATCGCGATAGCTTCGCAAACCTTGTTTAAAGATTTCAATATGACAAGGGCAATTCATTGGCTTCACAGCATAGAGGCGTTTTTCGGATTCAACGGTAAACATTTCAGCATCAAACATACCCCAGTGACCCGACTTTTTCCAAAGCTCCAAATCTACTAATTGAGGA
>JABDGK010000049.1 GCA_013286085.1 Gammaproteobacteria bacterium
AGAAGCGTTACAAAAATGTGATAGCGATGAAGGGGCAAAAAAGATAATAGAATTATATTTTCAGAAATATACTGGATTCAATAATCATTCAGTTGCATCTTATTTACTAGACGAATTATTAAAAAATTTTTCTGATGAAAACTGGCGTCAATATCAACCAAAGCCTCTAGTTTTTTTTCAAGGAATTGTATACCGAGGTACATTAGTGCCGCCCAGTGTGATCTTCAAAGACGGCTTTATTGATCGTAGCCCATCACAGAATTTAGATGATTATGTTTCAGATTGTAATGGTAGTGTAGGTGTTTCTACAACAACTAGCTTTAGTATGGCCAAAGGCTATGCGTTACCCCTGGTGACTGCAAAAAATGTTGATTCTGTCGATATTCAGCCCTATGGATATATATACGAAATTAATTGTCGCTCGCTATCAGCAATCAATATTGCGGAAACGCAATCAAAACGGGGAAATAAATTTCGTGCTATGCTTGCTCGTGGTAAAGCCGAAGTCAATGTTATTGGGGATATAAAGTCTTGCGATGTCATGAAGGCATGGAAAGTATATAGAAACACCAATACTCCCATTGAGATTTATAATAACGTAAGTTATGTAGATAATAATGAACGTAAACAAGATAGTGAAGTGCATCATATCTTAGTTCCGCATCGTGATTTTAATCCTGCCAAAAACGACAAAGAGAAAAGTGCGGATCCTAGCTCCCAACCCAAAAACACACCCAAGTAGCCCATAAATATAAATAATCTCTATAAAAACAATATGTTGGCATAATTTATTGTTAATAATACCTTAACAATATGTGTATAAAATATATCCATACCGTTACATACTAAAGGCTACATGAGACTTTATGGATAGTCATAGCAGCAGATCAGAGCAAACAAATACTAATGATTACATTAGTAAATTTAAGCAACTGAAAAGTGAAGCTATGCATATGCAGCACGTTATAGAAATAATTCGCAAGACTGATGAACTGATTAAACTCAATCCCCATGATGCTGAGCAACTTTGCAAAAACGCATTAATAGAAGTTCATCAGCAAGTGCCTAGCCGAACACTACAAAAATCATCATCCAACATATACTCCTTATGGCATACACAGGATAGTGAGGTGATCTCATCTCTAAGAAAATATTTTAAGAAAAAAACACAAGAGTATTTAGATAAAACAACTTTTACACCGTGGTGCCTTGGATTACATAGCATTAGTGGAACCATAGGAAAAAGAAGAGCGAAACGACTAAACCATTTATTAGAATATGCTAGCGCGGATGGCGTTATATTTTTAGCAGATACTTTGCTAAATTATACTAAAGCTAAAAATCTTAACACAGCATTCCGACAAGATGCTGCAATGATGAATAAGTTTAATAAGTTAAATACTAATCCTTGCTCTGATAAAGTAAGAAAGGTATTCACCGAATTTTTAAACGTTATAAATTATCCTAGCGAAAAATTTGCAAACAGTATCAATCAAATCATTCAGATTTTTTCATTTAAAGACATTGCGGATCCAAATTCCGCATTAATGAAAATGGTTATTACAGTCGCTCAGTCTATGCAGCAGGAAATTAATAGAGCATCCATGGAAACGCTACGGACTATGCGATAATAAAGAATGCAAAGAATCGCAGCGTGTCCACCAATTACAAAAACATTATGCTTTCTTCAACATACTCCGCAACACATACTGCAAAATACCACCGTGACGGTAATATTCCACTTCATTGCTCGTATCAATGCGGCATAGCAAATCGACATTCGTTGTGGATTTATCCGCACGGTGAATCACAGCTTTAATATTCATGCGCGGCGTAATGTCACCGGTTAAACCCAGAATATCAATTGTTTCATCGCCCGTTAAATTTAATGATTTACGCGTAGCGCCATTTTTAAATTCAAGCGGTAAAATCCCCATACCAATTAAATTCGAACGGTGAATACGCTCAAAACTTTCTGCAATGACCGCATTGATACCCAATAATTTAGGTCCCTTAGCAGCCCAATCGCGTGAGGAACCGGTACCATATTCCTTACCAGCAATAATCACCAGAGGACTATGATCCGCTTGATAACGCATCGCTGCATCGTAAATAGATAGGGTTTCGCCAGTCGGAATATATTTCGTGAAACCACCTTCCACACCCGGCACCATTTCATTGCGAATACGAATATTCGCAAAAGTACCGCGCATCATGACTTCATGATTGCCGCGACGTGCGCCAAGCGAGTTAAAGTCTTTGACTGACACACCTTGTGACAGCAAATATTTCCCGGCTGGACTGTCTGCTTTGATTGAACCCGCAGGGGAGATATGATCTGTTGTAATGCTGTCACCTAATAAAGCCAGAATATGGGCATTTTTGATGTCATGAATTTTACTAGGTTCCACACTCATATTATCAAAGAACGGAGGATTTTGAATATAAGTGGAATCACTTTTCCATGTATACGTTTGACTAGAAGGAATTTGCATTGCTTGCCATTCTTCCGTTCCTAAAAAAACATCGGCATATTGTTCGCTAAACATTTTGCTACTCACTTTAGCAACTTCATGCGCGACTTCTTGGTTGGTTGGCCAAATGTCTTTGAGATAGACTGGCTTGCCGGCATCATCTTTACCAACAGGATCTTTGGTGAAATCAATTTGTGTCGTGCCCGCCAACGCAAATGCAACAACGAGAGGAGGGGATGCTAACCAGTTCGCTTTGACTTGTGGATGTACACGACCTTCAAAGTTGCGGTTACCCGATAACACAGCAGAAACAATTAAATCATTTTTCGCGACTGCATTAGCAACGGGTTCTGGTAACGGGCCTGAGTTACCAATACAGGTTGTACAACCATAACCAACCAAATCAAAACCAATTTGATCTAAATGTTTTTGCAAGCCAGCTTCTTCTAAATAACGTGTTACAACTTGCGAACCAGGTGCAAGTGATGACTTCACCCAGGGCTTGGCTTTCAAGCCTTTCTCAATTGCTTTTTTCGCCACTAAACCAGCAGCCATTAACACGCTGGGATTAGATGTGTTGGTACAACTTGTAATTGCCGCAATAACCACATCACCATGATGTAAATCATAATCTTGGTCAGTTTTGAAAATCGATTTTTTTTCGCCTGAGCGATTCGCTTCATCTAATAATTTGTCGAATGCCGCGGAAATTCCTGGTAATGACACACGATCTTGTGGACGCTTAGGTCCTGCTAAACTTGGCTCAACAGTCGATAAATCTAGTTCCAATGTATCTGTAAAAATAGGGTCTGGAGAGTTCTTATCATGCCACATACCTTGCGCTTTTGCGTACGCTTCCACTAAGGCAATCGTTTGTTTATCACGGCCCGTTAAACGCAAATAACTAATTGTCACATCATCAATAGGGAAGAAGCCACACGTTGCCCCATATTCCGGCGCCATATTCGAAATCGTGGCACGATCCGCGAGTGGTAAATCATGTAAGCCGGGACCAAAAAATTCAACGAATTTACCGACCACACCTTTTTTACGTAAAATATGTGTGACAGTTAACACTAAATCGGTTGCTGTCACACCTTCTGCTAATTTACCGATGAGTTTCATGCCAATGACTTCAGGAATTAACATGGAAATTGGCTGACCTAACATGGCCGCTTCGGCTTCAATACCACCGACACCCCAACCGAGAACACCTAAACCATTAATCATTGTTGTGTGACTGTCTGTACCAACGAGCGTGTCTGGATACGCGGTTTTTTTACCGTTATGATCACCTGTCCATACTGTTTGCGCTAAATATTCTAAATTCACTTGATGACAAATGCCGGTATCGGGTGGTACTACGCGGAAATTCTCAAACGAATCTTGGCCCCAACGTAAAAACTCATAACGCTCACCGTTGCGTTGCATTTCAATTTCAGCATTGATACGCAATGCATCGTGTGTACCGTATTTATCAACTTGCACCGAATGATCGATAACAAGATCAACAGGGGAGAGTGGATTGATACGCTCAGGATCGCCACCCATTTTTTTAATCGCATCACGCATGGCGGCTAAATCCACCACCGCCGGTACGCCGGTAAAGTCTTGCATTAATACGCGTGCGGGACGATAGGCAATTTCGCGATCGGATTTTTTATCTTTTAACCATTGGGTAAGCGCTTTAATGTCGTCTGTTGTGACTGTATCGCCATCTTCGAAACGTAATAAATTCTCTAAGAGAATTTTTAATGAGAAAGGTAATTTGGATAGCCCAGGTTGCCCCGCTTGTTCTGCTGCAGCCAAGCTAAAATAATCATAATGCTGCCCATTTACTTCAAGCGTGCGTCGCGTGTTCAGTGTGTCTGTTGTCATGGTGAGTTCTTCCTAGTAGTTACCGTAAATATCCCCTCTCCCGTTTACGGGAGAGGGCTAGGGTGAGGGTCTTTTGTTTTACACATTATCTATCAGAAAGCATGTGCAAACATCAGCACCCTCATCCCCACCCCTTCTCCCGCAAGCGGGAGAAGGGAGAAATCAAGAGAAGAAATATAAAGCGACTGCTATTATACAAGACTACTTGCAAGAATATACTAAGAAAACAATAGAATTCTGCTATTTCAAAGCAAAAAAAAAGCCCGCTCTAAATAGAGCGGGCTTTTGTTACACGATATTACAACTATGGACGTCTATATTGTTGTGTTTGTTGCTGTTGTTGGAATTCACCTTCACTACTACCTGTACCAGACAATTGAGCATATCCATTTGGACCTACTTGTAAAACAGGAGCAGAACCTTGTTGTTGACCACCGCCAGCTGGCAATGGAAGCCCTTGTGAAGCAGCTAATGCAGCTTGTTCAGCTTTCAACTTATTAAGAGCAATCAAGTTATTGCCAACATGAAATAACATTGGCCCTACGCAAAGCAAAGGAAGTGCTGTATCTGCATTTCCTCGAACATAGGTAAATCCCAATACTTCAACTGTTGACCCTGCGGTTTGCAAAGCACGACCAAGATAATGATCCCAGTTGTTCAGTGCGTGTCTCATCAAACCAGCTGTTTTAACAGGTGCATGGGCCCAGTTACTTAAAATTTCAGGAAAAGCCATTAAACCTAACACAGCAGCAGCAGTAGCACTTTCAACAGTGGCTATGGTGCTGGAATTATTTGCTGCGCCTTCTGCTTGAGTAGCCAAAGCTTTCTGCTGTTCTGGCGTAATATTGTCACCTGATAGTTGTGTAGCAACCTTTCCCATTGCTTGTGCCTGTTGAGCTGTATAATGCGCTGCAGCCATAACACCACCAACGATAGGAGCATACAATACGGCCCCGCGTGCAGCTGCTTTTTTACCCTCTTCTATCAATACTGTTTTTACTCTTGCCATCGTCATAAATACTTTCCTCAATAGGATATTGGTTATTGTTTGCGCTTAATTTGGGCGCCAGGTTAAAATGGTATCAGTTGTTTCTTAAGAGAATATTAAGTGATTAATTCTTTAAATATCAGTAAAGTAAGCAAAATTTATGAAGGTATTAAGCTATGCCAGAAAAAATAAATCTCACTGAAGCCATTACCCCTGTTAAAGCCTATCTGCATGCTTTACAGGATCGTCTTTGTACAATCCTGGAAACAGAAGACGGCAGCGCGCAATTTACCGAAGATAGCTGGAAACATCAAGCGGGCGGCGGTGGTCGCACGCGTTATTTGGCGGATGGTAGCGTATTTGAAAAAGCGGGTGTGAACTTTTCCCATGTTCAGGGATTCAACTTGCCGCCAGCTGCCACAGCAAAGCGTCCTGAGCTGGTTGATGCTCGATTTCAAGCGATGGGCGTTTCTGTTGTTATTCATCCTTTGAATCCTTATATCCCCACCTCACATGCGAATGTGCGCTTCATTGTCGCAGAGAAACCAGACGCGGATCCTATTTGGTGGTTTGGTGGCGGCTTTGATTTAACACCGTATTATGGTTTTGACGAAGATTGTCGGCATTGGCATCAAACCGCAAAAGCCGCGTGCGAGCCGTTCGGTAACGATGTTTATCCACACTATAAAAAATGGTGTGATGAGTATTTTTATTTAAAACATCGCCATGAACCGCGTGGCATCGGTGGGTTATTTTTTGATGATTTAAATGAATGGGGTTTTGAAAAAAGTTTCGCGTTTATGCGTAGTGTGGGTGATAGCTATATTCAAGCGTATCAGCCGATTGTTGCGAGACGTAAATCACACCTATTTGGTGAAAGAGAAAGAAATTTCCAATGTTATCGCCGTGGGCGCTATGTGGAATTTAATTTGTTGTATGATCGCGGGACATTATTTGGTTTGCAGTCCGGTGGGCGCACAGAATCAATTCTGATGTCATTGCCGCCGTTGGTGAGTTGGAAATACAGCTATCAGCCTGAGTTAGGTAGTGAAGAAGCGAAGTTATATGAAAAATATTTGATTGCAAAAGATTGGGTTTAATTGCTGAGCCGCGCGCGTCAGCAAGCGTCACAACACATTAAGTTCAGTGACGCTTGCTGACGCGCGCGGCTCGGTAACGCGCTTAGATGTTAATTTGTGACTTCTGCCACGGGTTCCAATACACGCAGTTTAGCGGCTTTCTTTCTCGCCATTTCTTCATGCGATTCGCAGTACGTTTCTTTCAAGAACATCGACAAAACAGTACCTAATATGATACCTAGCGGAACCACACTCAGCGCGAAGGTATAATCACTCGCCGCATATGTATGTAAACCATTCGCATGAAAATCTAATAATTTGCCAACAATCGGTGGGAAAATAATTCCACCCATCATGATAAACATATTGGTAACAGCAACGGCTGTTCCCGCCATGGCAAGCGGATTGTTTTCTTTGCCTAACGCAAAACAGAGTGGATGTGCACCACAACAAAAACCAGCCACAAAAGCAATGATGGATAATTGACTCATGGTTAAGTCTGGGTAATAGAAAATGGTATACAAGAGCATCGCTGTAATAGCACTTGTTACCATCAACGGAATCCGACGACGCTTAATTCTATCTGAAATTATTCCAATCACCGGACCACCCACAATCCAACCAAACAATGTCAGCGCAGAAACATTCGCCGCTTGTTGTGAAGTAAGTTGATGCGCTGCTTTAAAATACGAGATGCCATACACATCCAACAATACAATCGATGGGAGATACAAGACGCAACCAATAATCCCAATCAACCACATTTGTGGATTGGTAAAAATCGCTTTTAGCGTACGAAATAATTGCTCTGTTGTCATAGGTGCTTGCATTGCATTCTTTGGATTAACCGGTTGTTTAGGCCGGCTTCTCACAAAAAACGGAATAGCGATACTGAGAACAATACCAACGATTAATGCAGTATGTAAAATGGGTTTATAGCCAACCACTTCAATGACTTTTGCCAGGTATTTTTGTGCTAGTGCACCACTGGTCATCCCAATCGCGGTAGTGAGTCCTGCTGCTGTGGCAAAACGCGCGGGTGGCAACCAAACTGACGCTAATTTCAATACACCAATATATGAGAATGCCGTTCCTAAACCAATTAAAAAACGTCCTAAACAAGCAACGCCAAAGCTATTTGCACCCGCAAAAAAAGCCAAACCAATCACAGCAGTCAAGCACGCGAGAAATAAAACAAATCGCGCACCAAATTTATCGTAAATCATCCCCACAGGAATTTGCATGGGTGTGTAAGCCGCATAATAAAAAAGAATCAGCGTACCAAATTGTGTCGCGTTGATATTGAGAGTGTGCATTAAATCGTTTTGCATGATGCTGGGGGAGCTGCGGAGGAAGTAGTTGTAACAGTAAAATAACATACCAACCAAGCAGATAAGCCAAGGTAATGACTTATCAAATAAACTAGGCGAATGACAATTATCTGACTTCATGCATCTTTTCCTGTGAAAAGTTAATTATATTGAGCTTGATAGAGTTTGAATTAATAAATAAATGTGGGGTGAATTTATACCAGAAGCGGGTAAGAAACACCAGTTTTTCAATTAACTACATAAAACCTCATTCAAATCAATTAGTTCTCTTTCTGTTAAAATCCGCGGCCCAAGCGTTGGGTCTGGGAGAGGTTGCAATGCAAGATTGTTTTGATACATGCCGATCATTTTATGAGATTCCCCGTCGAGCAAATTTTTTACCGCATGATACCCCATCATAGACGCGATTTTTCTGTCTAATAAGCTGGGAGAACCGCCACGTTGGGTATGCCCTAAAATACAAACACGATATTGCGCTTCAGTTAACCGACTCAGTGTCTCGGCAATTTGCACACTTCTGCCGGGCTGATCCGCTTCCGCAACTACAATAATAGAGCTTTGTTTGTGGCGGCGTGGCGCTTTAATTTTTTCAGCAAGCTTATCAATACTAATAGGAAATTCTGGCAAAATAATCACTTCGGCACCACCAGCAATGCCGACGTCTAATGCCAAGAATCCTGAATTTCTGCCCATCACTTCCACTAAAAAATTACGATCGTGACTCGATGCTGTATCGCGAATATTGTCGATGGCCGCTAATGCGGTATTGCGCGCGGTATCAAAACCAATGGTATATTCTGTGTGATGTATATCATTATCAATACTGCCTGGAATGCCAATAATAGGCGGCCCACCTTCTTCAGAAAGCAGAGCAGCCCCTTTAAAACTGCCATTACCACCAATAACAACCATGCCATCAATCTGTTTCTGCTTAATAAATGCACGACATTGATCCCGGATTTCCTTTTTAAAAAAATCCAAGCAACGACCTGCTTTTAAAATAGTACCGCCCATCTGTATGCAATTAGCCACGGAATCTGGCTCTAAAGGAATGAGATTTTGATCAATTAAACCTTGAAACCCGGATTTGCAGCCAATGACTTCCATTCCAAAATGGTGGCCTGTTCTTACCACAGCTCGAATTGCCGCATTCATACCAGGGGAATCACCACCCGACGTTAAAACGAGGATTTTTTTTATTGCCATAGATATTCCTTCATTTTTAAAAAATGATAGCACAAAGTTTGATTTAGTATTAAATTATATCCGGTATATATAGAGTATATTTTAAGAGGAATTTTATCTATGAGATTAAGAACAATCGCTATTTCTGCACTTGTTGCCATGCTTTCGACATCCGTTGCTTTTGCTGATGATGATATGGGTAACACCCCAACAGCTACGAACAATGCACCCGCTAGCGACAATATTGGCAATGCCCAAGCTAATAACAATATTGCTTCAAACAACAATGCGATGCCTTCCATGCCAAATCCATCCGCAACAGATGGCAGCAATGATGATGTGAGTGCTGATACCGCTACAGGTGATGACGATTATTAGTTTGCTCTGCTAAAAACCCGGGCTAAAGCTACCCGGGTTTTTTTGCTTTAATTCATAGTTGAATCAGTTGATGACACCTTTAGATTATTATCGTGAGCAAGTTGATAATGGCATAATTGCGCTCGACACCGAACAATTAGGTGCAATGCGCGTTTTTGACCGTATTTATCATGACTTACTTGCAGAACAAGAAAAACGATCTAGCTTTTTCTCTTTTATCCACAAACCCAAATCGGTTAGAGGCTTCTATCTGTGGGGTGGTGTAGGGATTGGCAAGACCTTCATGATGGATTGTTTTTTCCATACTTTACCTTTTAAAAATAAGCTCCGCATGCATTTTCATCAATTCATGCACTTAGTCCATGAAAAACTCACCGCACATCAAGGTGAAAAAGATCCACTACAAGTCATCGCCAAAGAATTATCCGCGCAAGCAATGGTCTTATGTTTCGATGAGCTATTTGTTTCAGATATTACGGATGCCATGCTGCTTGGACGATTATTTAAGGCATTATTTGCAAACGGTGTCACATTAATTGCAACATCGAATGTCGCGCCCGATGATTTATATAAATATGGCCTACAACGTTCGCAATTTTTACCCGCTATTGCTTTATTAAAAGAGCAACTAGACGTATTACACATTCCCACTATTATTGATTATCGACTTCGGCATTTACAAGAAGCGGGGGTATTTTATACCCCATTAAACAATGACAGTGCTCGCAACATGGAAAAAAGTTTTGAAGCACTAACACGAAGTAAAAAAATTTCTACAGATCCCATCATTGTGAATGATCGTCCTATTCGAATAAAAAAATATACTGACGATGTGGTCTGGTTTGAATTCAACGATATTTGCAAAGTACCTCGCAGTCAACATGATTATTTGGTTATTGCACAACAATATAAAACTATTTTTATTAGTGATATTCCCGTGATTGAGGCGAATGAAAAAGACACTATTTGTCTTTTTATTACTTTAATTGATGTCTTGTATGATGCACGTGTACGTGTTGTCATTTCTGCAGCCGAACCTGTTGATCAACTCTATCATCGTGGTTATATGATTATGGAGTATACACGCACGCACTCGCGATTATTAGAAATGCAATCGCAAGATTATTTTTCGAATGATGTGAATGGCAACTAAGAGCCGTAGGGTGGACAAAGCGCAGCGTGTCCACCGATAGCGTTTGGTGGACACGCTGCGCTTTGTCCACCCTACGGCTCTAAGCTATACGCATTCTCACTAAATCTTCCGCGATTCTATTTGGTATTAATTGATCTTCTCTCAAAGCTTGTCGATTAACAGGGCAATCATGATGCTCACGTATCCATCGACTGATACTGGATCGACTAAATGTATGACCATGCGGATCAATAACGGGATCCTCCAAAGGTTGTAACAAAATAGGATCCAGCCACGGCTCATCATTCGCTTGTGCAGCAGCCTGCTGATTGTTATTCATCAATGGTTCATGTAAATCCGGAGCACGTAGTGGACCGCATAATAATTCTGCTGTCGTGGAATTCTTATATCGCGTGACACGCTCACGAAATTCAGTTGAATGAACGGATTCAGGCGGAATACAGCTTCTTGCATCATTTGATGGATTTTCATTGGTTTTAGCATACACAAAAGCGGCAGCGGAGCGCACTTTATCACGAAAACTACGAAATAAACTGACAGCTTTATTGCAAATATGTTTTACTGGCCAAGCGATAGCTGAAGCGACTGTACCAATAACACCTCCTACAATACCGCCAACCTTTAAAGCACTATCTGATAATTTAGTTTTTAATGGTGGTATAAAATATTCTATCGCTTTTGAAACAGCATAGAAGGGGGATGCAATAGCAACACCCAGTGTACCCACTGAGACATTCCAAGCTTTTTCGAGATAATATACTGGCTGACGAATGACAGGAAGATTTTTAAAAAACTCTCTATTACCAATTGCATTTGCAACCTTATCAAAACCGTCATGAACCTTATCGTGAACCCAGCACACTGTTCGACCTAATGCGTCAGGAATATAACACACACCGCCAACAACACTGCCGACAATACCGCCAATAGCCGCACCAGCAATGTCACCGACATAACCAGTGACCCCTCTGCAAACACCATTTACATTACTGCCATCTGCATATTTAAGGCCACATTCATTCCAATAATCTGCATATTGACCTGACTCAGATGGATAGAGAACAGCAACACCCGCATCGATAATGGCGCCAGGGATACCTATTATAGTTCTCAATATTCGTCGAGTTAAGGTTTGGCCGATGGTGAAACCTTTGGTAATGTGAGTATACATTGCTGTTTCTCCCGAATAAGTGTACTTATCGAGAGTCTACACAATAGGTGATAACAAAAAGGTGACAGACACATGACAGTTTTGTCATGTTAGATACGTAGCCCGTATGCAGCAAAGCGTAATACGGGTTTGGTAGTAACACCATCCCGTATTACGCTTCGCTGCATACGGGCTACTTTATTTATTACGATTAAAATGCTCAGCAATAACATGTGCAACACAAGCGGTGAGTTTTTTCCCAGTCGGAATATGTAAAAATTCATTTGGCCCATGCGCATTAGATTTAGGACCTAACACACCGGTAATCAAAAATTGTGACTTAGGAAATTTTTTACCAAGCATTCCCATGAAAGGGATGGAGCCGCCTTCACCCATGTACGCTGCATCTTTGCCAAAAAAAGTTTTTGATGCCTCACTCGCCGCTTTCACTAGCCATGGACTTTCAGCAGGTGCATTCCAACCGGAACCCGTGTCTTCAATATCAAATTGTACATGCGCATGAAACGGTGGATTAGCTTCTAGTGTTGTTTTTAACGCTTTTACTGCTGCGTCTGTATCACAAGTGGGTGGAATACGCATGGATAATTTCACCGTTAAATGCGGTAGCGTCACATTACCCGCATTAGCAAGGGCAGGGAGTCCATCCATTCCAGTCACAGACAATGCAGCGCGCCAGGTGCGATTTAAAATCAATTCCGCTTTATTGTCTGTGACTGTTTTGACACCCTCAACAAAAGGATAGGCTTTATATAATGTATCTTTTAAAATTTCAGCCGCAGCGCATGCTTGTTTTTCACGCGCAGGTGGAATTTCAACTTGCAGTTCTGATAATTGGATTTCGCCATTCTTATCATCTTCGATACGATCGAGTAATTGACGCAACACCATAAAACAAGAAGGGGAAATACCACTGCCATAACCAGAATGTATGCCTTGTCTTAACACATCAATACGCAATGCACCACCGACTAAACCACGTAGCGATGTCGTCATCCAGAGTTGATCGTAGTTACCGCAACCCGAATCCAAGCAAATCACTAAATCCGGCGTGCCAATCCGCGTGGCCAGTGCATCAATATAAAATGGTAAATCATAACTACCACTTTCTTCGCAAGCTTCGATGAGAACAACACAACGTGCATGTGGAATATTTTGTTCTTGCAATGCTTTGATGGCTATCAACGAAGCAAAAGCCGCATAACCATCATCTGCCCCACCACGACCATATAACTTATCTTCTTTTAAGACCGGTTTCCACGGTGCCAAGTCCGCATCCCAATCTGTCATCTCGGGTTGTTTATCAAGGTGGCCATACAATAAAATGGTTTCATCCGTTTCGCCCGGAATTTCCATCAAAATAACGGGGGTACGCCCATCCAAACGCACGACTTCCAGATGCATTTTTTTGATATCTTGTTTTTTACACCAATCAGCAATCAATTTGACGGCCTTATCCATATGACCGTTTTCTTTCCACTTGGGATCGAATATGGGTGATTTATTTGGAATATGAATATATTCCATGAGGGTAGGGATAATCGAGCTATCCCACGTATGATCAATAAATTTTTTTATTTCTTCGTGATTCATTTTTGAAAAACCTTAATATTTCTGAAGATAACATTTTAAGATGATTAGCTGTTTAAATGCAAAAATATCTCACCCTAAGGAAAGTTCTCAGACCAACCGGATAATGGCAGGCTATTAGGACTTACAATAGATATCGAAGTCATTGCCACATTAGGCAAGCCAGCTACTGCAAAGTTAGTCCATGCCGTACCATCCCAATGATCAAAGACAGGCTGCCCACCCGCAGCTGCTCCGGCCGCCCAGCAGTCATTGGTATTCGCACAATCAATGGTAGCAAGATTCACCGCAGGCACAGGGTTGGACGTATCGAGTGACCAAGCCGCACCATTCCAATGCACAATATTGACATCCGCACCATTCAAATCTCCAACCGCCCAACAATCAGAGGTGCTGTTACAAAAAACACTATTAAATTGTTTATTGGGCGCAGTACCTTGTTGCGCAACTGTATCGCTTCCCCATGCGCCTGCCGTATAGTGAGCAAAAATGTTGGTTTTACCAACGGCCCAGCAATCTGTTCCACCCGTATTACAAAAAACACTATTGAATGGATAAGCACCCGCACTTAACGCAACAACCACTGCAGTCCACGTAACCGGTGGCCCGCCTGTTCCATGATAAAAAGTAGTCGGGGCTTTGTTATCGCCCACCGCCCAACAATCCGTGCCTGAATCACAGTATACGCTCAGTAAATTTGTAGATGCACCAGTAGGTGAAATAGCAGACCAAGCGGTGCCGTTCCAATACCCAATTCTTTTCGTGGTTCCCACCACATAACAATAGTTACTAGCATTACAATAAACACCCGAATAAGTCGTATTATTTAACCCGGAAGCAACCACCGACCAAGCACTACCATTCCAATGCAGAAAGTTATTACTTGCACCTACCGCCCAACCATCCGCATATGAAATCATGGAAATACTCGTGAGATTTACCTTACTTCCAGAGGTAAGCGATGCATCAGTCCACGTTTTTTCGGTGGGGCGGTTCCAGTGTTCCAGTGAAAAATCTCCTCCTGATAGAGCCCCCACCGCCCAAACTTCTTGTAACTGCACGTTATCCGTTAATGAACGTTTCCCCAATGGTGATATCAGATTCGGCACACCACCTAAGGAGGTTAAATTACATTGATATTGACCTACTGGCGCACCGGAAACATGTGCTGCAGCCGTTGTACCATCCACACCGCGTGTCACATTATTAAAACTTGCAGCACTAATAGAAGCATAATTAATGAATTCATAATCGATCATAACTCTGCCGGAATTAGCATAACCTGTTGTACTCACCACGGGAATTGAGCTTGTTGTATTTGCAGTAAGCGCTGCTGATAATGTTGTTGCTGTTGGAAAGGTGGGTGAACCACTGGATATCACTGAATAAGATCCCGCACCCAATGTATTCGCTAATGCGGTTGTGTTGTATCCAACACACGTAAGGCGGTCTGCAATGGTGGGCTCAAGTAACTTGTGTGTTGCATGCTCTAATCCGGATTCCGCCAGATAAAGCGCCTGGTCTGATTGATAATGACTCGCTGTTGCCATGGAGCTACTAAAAAACATGCTCGACACGGCTGCACCAATAAATCCAACAATCACAATCATGATAGCAGCCACAATTAAAAGATAACCGCGTTGATTAGCTAAAGGATAAAAATAAAATTTTTTCATAAATACGGTAAATTCCTAGGATAAACAGAAGTCATTACAGTAAAATTGGTATTATTTAGCGTGACATGTAAGCTAATAGTAATATAGCGCACATTAGCAGCTGTTCCAGTGACTGCATCATTCTCATCATAATAACTAAACGTCAAACTTTGTATCCCATCTGCCAATACCTGCACTGTGCTAGCATTGGTTTGCCGATCTAAACTTGTTCCACTTAACGAATACGTAATGGTATTACCACTCGTATCAATAAAAACCAAATTCGATGCACCAGCAGTAGTAATATCAGCAGGGGAGCGAATAGCACGAATATCGCGTTGCATGCGTTCTAATGCTAGACGTGCTTGCCAATCGGCTTCAATAAGATATTTATTGTCAAAATATCCTGAGAAAGCTTTACTCAATATTTGGCTCCCAATTGCGGTAAAGATGCCTATAATGACAATCACGACGATTAATTCGATTAACGAAAATCCTTTCAATTTTTTTAAGGAGCAGCGATTATCCATCATTAGTAACTCGCTATTAACATGCTATTCGTTGCTTGTCCTAAACCTGTCACTGCGACAGCGACAGTCCTGCTGGTTGCTGTATCACCTGATAGAGTTGGCGTACACGTGATTGAGGCGCTCACTGTATACCCCGCTGGTATGGAGGTTGTGCACACTGTTGGTAAAGTCGGTGAGCCAGAACAAGCTAAAGCTGCATTACTATAACTAAGTAATCGACGCTCCCCAATAAAACCCTCCATGCACTGATCCGCCAATTGAGTAGCAATTAAGTCATAATGAACGGGTGGCGTCTTCATCAATGTCGTCTGAAAACTGAGAAGTAACGTACTCGCCAATATACTCGTCACCGCGATAAAAACGACGAGTTCGATTAATGTAAAACCATGTTGGTTATTTATCATTGCACTAATACTCGACCTGTTTCAGCGCTAATAGAAATTGTTCTCGTCTGTCCGCTCACTG
The DNA here is from genome assembly GCA_013286085.1 of Gammaproteobacteria bacterium. Classification (GTDB taxonomy): domain Bacteria; phylum Pseudomonadota; class Gammaproteobacteria; order DSM-16500; family DSM-16500; genus UBA5158. Next base: position 15,875 of record JABDGK010000049.1, read on the forward strand.
TAAGCGGGATGCTTGCACTGGTTGTTAACGCAGTTGCCGCCGTCGCATTAGCCGTATTGCATGTTGTGCTAGCAGTATAATAGGGCACACCTTTGCCATCAAAGACGTACATAGCCGTGCCCGCGGGTACCAATGTACCAAAGCTAATGCCGCCACC
>JABDGK010000050.1 GCA_013286085.1 Gammaproteobacteria bacterium
AGGTTTGCCATCGATGAGTTTATTTAAGTAGAAGTCCGCTAATGTTTCCAGCGGATATTCAGGGCGACCTAGTAACTCATCGAGTGTTGGTAAACTGGTGGGAACTTGTAATGTTTTAAAGATAGTATTACCAATACGTGGAAAAAATGGCTGTGAACCACGTGCATCACTACCATACATCAAGTGTGTATCATCATATGCCGCTAGACTATTCGCATTCGCTTGCCAACCTGCCGCACCAGCTGTTCTAGCTGGAAAGCCAAAAATACGTTGAAACTCAGCGCGCGCTTTCGCAAACTCGGCAAAAACCATGTCTTTTGTCATCGTTGCTAAACCATCTTGCCAACGAATGTGATCGTAACAATGAATACCCACTTCATGCCCGGCTTGTAAAGCATCCCGCATAATTTTTTCATTACGCTGGCCGATATGAGGGCCTGGTAATAGTGTGCCGTTTAATAATGTACGTATACCATAAATGCTAACAATACTACTGCGGCTAACTTTTTTTAAAAAACCAGGCCGAAAAATGCGTTTAATAGCACGGCCTGTGTTATCAGGCCCCAAGGAAAATAAGAAAGTAGCTGGAATTTTTAATTCAGCAAATAGGTTAAGCAGATTGGGTACGCCAATACGTGTACCACGATCAGTATCCACATCTACTTTGATTGATAAAATTTTTTCTGGCATGGTTTTAGTCGTTAATTTTTTCTAAGGTATCACGTACGATAAAGAAAGGTCGTTGACGGACATCTTTATAAATACGGCCGATATATTCACCCACAATGCCGAGTCCCATGAGTGTGACACCAAATAAGAAATACACAATCGCAAATAACGTAAACATCCCTTCGGCTTCAGGACCAATAAGAAGACGACGTATAAATAAATACACCACAAATAACGTACTCAGCATCGAGACGATAATGCCAAACAAGGTAAACATTTGTAATGGCACTAATGAGAAGCCCGTCATTAAATCAAAATTCAAACGTAGTAATTTATATAAATTATATTTTGATTCGCCGGCGGCGCGTGAGCTGTGCTCTACTTCAATCTCAGTGGGATTGCTCGCATAGCTATAAGCAAGTGCTGGAATATAAATACTGGATTCTTTGCTGGAAACGACCGCTTCAATAATGTGGCGTTTATAGGCTCGTAACATGCATCCTTGATCTGTCATCACAATCCCGGTAATGCGTGACCGAATGGAGTTGTTGAGACGCGAAGCATAGCGACGAAACCAACTATCTTGACGTTTTTTACGGATACTACCGACGTAATCATGCCCTGCTTCAATGGCTTTTACTAAGTTAGGTATTTCTTCAGGTGGGTTTTGTAAATCCGCATCTAGCGTAACAATAATCTCGCCGCGTGCACGTTCAAAACCCGCTGTAATTGCCATATGTTGGCCAAAATTACCGTTAAAATGAATAACACGGATTTGATCAGGTCGACGCTTGTGTAATTCATTTAAAATAGCTTCACTATTATCGCGGCTACCATCATTCACCAAAATAATTTCGTAGGATTTTTCATAGTTATCGAGCACGTTGATCAAGCGCGTGTAAAGATTTTCGAGATTGTCTGCCTCATTATAGACAGGTATGACAATGCTTAAATAGGGTTTCGCCATATGCTACTCGCTTGCTTGTATAAGATTTAATATAGGGGGCAGGATAACACTTCATAAAATACCGTCAACTTTTTCTGTAACCAATTGAATTTACAGTACCAGATAGAGTTATGCAGATAATACACAAGGGGAATTCTCCGGTAAAAAGGAAAACAGATTTTCTTAATAGCTGTATCAAATATAGACATATTTTTGTAATAATGTATAATATCGTACATAATTATTGATTCTAAATAGGTTCAGGCAATGCCAATTACGGATTTTTTCAAATGTTATCGCCCTACAATAGAAGACCAAGCACAGATAGGTGCGCTCGAGAAAAACATTGCAGAGTTGCAAAAAGCATCACAAGCCATTAAAAAACTTAACAATGATATTCTAAATACAGCAAAGACTTATTTAAATCAACTTGATAAGTCAGCGCCCGATGCCAAGCCAACAGCGGGTAACCAATTTTATCGTAAATGCACAAGAATAACCGCAACTTTGCTTGTATTAGCCAGTGCCGGCATGATTGCATGGGGAGACCACACGGATAATACGCCATTAGAACAAGCTGGCGCTAGCTTGGCAATTGCCGATCTTGCTTTCTTTTTCCTGAGTGAAGCATACCTTGGCGATCGTATCGATGAAAATTTTGAAGAACTACTCAAACATGCGCCACTGCAGTTTCGTGATGTTTTTCAGCAAGAACTGTCGGCAACACTGCTGAATGTAAATCATTTGGTTTCAGCAAATAAGAGTAACAGTCTGCACGTGCCAGGCGACAAGAATAATGGCAGTAAATTATTAGCCGTATTAGAACAAGCCGAAAAAAAAATAAGTAATGCGATTGCTGAAAATACACTGCAAAAAAAACAATATCGGCTGCCGCCTAACAAGAGAGCCTTGCAAAATAATCTTGTAGAATCGTCTGAAAGTGCTAGGAGTGCAACCTTCTCGCAAGTTTGAATTCTTTTAATTTATAAAAGAACTGACATAATTAGTTATAGTCACAGAGTGACTATAACTTGCTTTTGATACGTTTGAAGTTATCGAAGCTGCATAACCACTCTATTTTCATCCGGTGGAACATACGTATCATTAGTCAAGCCACTGTACGCATGAAAATAGAGTGCATTCTGTCTTGACAGCTCAAATTTCTGTACTGCTTCACGTAATTTTTCAACAGCCATTTTAGTCGAATCGGTTTTCTGTTCCCAATTTGCCGGGTTTTGCAAATATATTTTGATTTTCTCGTATTTTTTGGATTTTTCGCCTAGATCAAATGCATTACAATTATCATAAAATTTTTGTTCATCCCCATAATCATAAACTAATACATACAATGGGCTTTGCTGCCAACGAGTAAATTTAGTATTAATATCATCAAAATAAACCTGTTCCTTTAAAGTTTTAATTCCTTTGCTCCTTTGTTGTAACAAAGCTAAGGATTCATTTTCATAACTGGCACTTACCACCTTAAAATGCTCTCTTAATTCCGTTGCCAAATTATCATGATATTGCCCCAACGCACGTGTTCTCTGATCTAGCTGTATTAAATTATCACTTTCATTCCCCATCATTTTTACTTTAAAATCATGTGTCGGTTTGGGTCGAGCAAATAAACGGATAGGCATTGCAAGATCCTCTTTCTAACTTGCAGAATATAAGCCTGGATGGAGACGACGCTCACCCTGGGCATGATATTCAGCTCTTTCTATTAAATGCTTGCTAGGTTTTTCGTTTCTCATCTCACATAGCTTCATTTCAAGTTCTAATTTTATTTTTTCTTGCTTTTCTATTTCTACTTGTAACACAAGAAAATCCTGATGTGCCTGATTCCCTTTATTTTTATGAAAAATACCGTGCGCACGCATATTTTGCAATTCAAATTTCTTCCAAGCTAAGGCATTTTGATGTTGGGTAATTAAGGCTTGTAAACAAATAATGTCGACTTCTGCAGTACTTCTGGCTGTTGTATTACTGTTAAAAAATCGCATCCTACTCATTATCATTCCTCCCCTTGTATCTTTTCTTTTAGCTTATTACAGCAACCCCAACAGGAAGGTGACAATAAGATGACAATGTTGTCATAATCTCTGAAAATTTTGATAAACACATCAAGACCATTGCGAGATCCATCTCGCTGGTCATCGATATAACCTTAGGGCAGGAATGGCTGAAAAGATTTATTAATAATTTTCACTTCGTCTGGTCATATCATCTGCGGTACTTGTATCATAATCTACATCATTGTAGGCACTGTAATACGAACTATGATAGTCACTTTCACGATACTCTACAGGACTTCCATTTGTATCATCTCCACAACTGTTGCAACTATGACAATAGCTACAACGACATTTATCCGCACAACTATAAACAGGATACATATTCCAATAATAATTAACAGAAATGGAATAACTACTGGGTCTGCGATGCGTATAATGATGGCGATAATGAGGCCTTTTATATGTCACATGATGCTGCTGCGTGGCATCACAAGCCTCATACTCCACACAGGGATCACGCATATACTGTATGTAGTATCCTGCATGAGTCTCAAAACTCATTGCTAGACACAGCACAAAAATAGAGATTTTACAAAGTGAGGCAAGCTTGCTTATTGACATAAGGCACCCCTTCTCTGCTTGTTTTCCTATAGTGTTATTCTAACATTTGTGACAGATATTAGGGGGCTACACATAACATTATCTCAGCAACGTATTGAATCTTCAGCTGTTATTTTACTAATTTTTTTAATACGCCATTTTTGGAAAATACAGCTTGTAGAAATTCGTCAACTGTCGCAATCAAATAGTTTGAATTTGTATAATTTCTTCTCTAGAATGATTCACTACTTTGGCTGTTAAATATGGAAATATTATGCGTTTACTCATTCAGAACATACTTCGTGTAGTGTTATTTATTCCTTGCATGGTATTTGCTAATCATGCAGTGAATCCTGACAATCTAGCGGGTTTGCATCTCGATTGGATTGATAAAAAAGCTTCTCCTACACAAAACTTCTTTGCTTACGCGAATGGTAATTGGCAAAAACACCATCCTATTCCCGCCGCCTATGCAACCTGGGGCATGTTCCATGTATTGGATGAACAAAACCAAATTGTCATTAAAAAAATTCTAGAAACAGCCGCTGAAAATAGCACCCATACAACAGATCCCACTCTACAAAAAGTAGGTGATTTTTATTTTAGCGGTATGGATATTGCTGCAATTAATGCTACTGGTATCACACCATTACAACCCGAGTTTGACCGCATTCAAACAATTCAAACCCTCAACGACTTACAACACACAGTCACTCACTTACATCAAATTGGCGTAGACGCATTATTTAGTTTTGGTCAGATGCAAGATTTCAAAGACAGTAACAATGTGATTGGTGTCGCCTCTCAAAGCGGTTTAAGCTTACCTGATCGTGATTATTATTTGAAGAATGACGCGAAATCTCAGCAGATTCGTCACGCTTATATTCAACATGTTACCAATATGTTTGTTTTACTTGGCGACAAAAAAACAGTTGCGGCTAACGAAGCAAGTACTGTTATGACAATTGAAACAGCATTAGCAAAAGCCTCTATGTCTCGCATAGAACAACGAGATCCGCATGCTATATACCATATAAAAGATCTTGCTGAATTACAAAAAATCACGCCACATTTTTCTTGGCAAAATTATTTCTCTGGAATCAATCATCCAGAAATCAAACAAATTAATTTGGCAACGCCCGTGTTTTTCAGCGCGCTAGATGCACAATTACAAACAGTTTCTCTCGCTAACTGGAAAATCTATTTGCGCTGGCATTTGCTCAGCAGTTTTTCAGCATTTTTATCGCAACCATTTGTTGATGAAGATTTTACGATGATAAAAACACTCACGGGCGCAAAAGAATTATTACCGCGCTGGAAACGCGTGCTAGAAACTGAAAATGGTGCACTGGGCTTTGCCGTGGGGAAATTGTATGTCCAAGACACATTTTCTCCTTCATCCAAAATGGCAACACAAAAAATAATTCATGATATTCGTGCCGCACTCAAAAAAGATCTAACCAATTTAGCCTGGATGACACCCGCAACACGCCTAGCAGCAATTAAAAAACTGGATATGATGGAAGATCGTGTTGGCTATCCTGATATTTGGCGTGATTATTCTTCTCTGAATATTGATCGTGGTCCTTACGTATTGAACGTGGCAAGAACAGCCACATTTTTAATTAATCGTGACTTAAATAAAATTGGTAAACCCGTTGATAAAAACGAGTGGGACATGACACCACAAACTGTCAATGCTTATTATGATCCTTCCATGAATCGCCTCAACATCCCAGCCGGAATCTTGCAACCACCTTTCTTTGATCCCACAGCACCTGCTGCCGTTAATTATGGCGCTATTGGTTTTGTGATCGGGCATGAAATGACGCATGGTTTTGATGATCAAGGCGCACAATTTGATGGTTTTGGTAATCTACATAACTGGTGGGCAAGTTCTGACTTAAAAAAATTTAAAACCGCAACAGACAGTATTGCAACACAGTTTTCCCAGTATCGTGTTGCTAAAAATGTTCACGTACAAGGTAAACTCGTTATGGGTGAAGCCGTTGCTGATTTAGGCGGTCTCACATTGGCATATCGCGCATTTCACGCAACCGATGCTTATCTCTTAGCACAAGCGCTGGGGGGATTCACTCCAGATCAACAGTTTTTCCTTGGAGCTGCGCATGTGTGGGCAAATAATACACGACCCGAAGAAGCACGTCGCCGTGCTATTGTTGACCCTCATCCTCCAGCATTATTTCGTGTCAATGGCACGCTTGCAGATATGCCGCAATTTCAACAAGCATTTGGGGTTAATTCAAATGATATGATGCATAACAAAGCACATAGCACAATTTGGTAACAAATTTTTTTGGTTGTCTGCATGGCTAAAAAATATCTTTGTCTCAGTGCTGACCTCATAAACACATTTATGTATAATACTCGAGAAATTAGAAGGTACGAAAAGGGAATCTAAACTAGCATGACAACTATCATTAATGAACAGGAAGTGAACGATAGCGACGCTGTACCAGCCATCTCCTTATCAGAAGACGAAGAAATCGCTGTGCCAGAAGTATCTGTTGCCAATGCGCTGACTCATTTTAACCCAACAACGCAGCAGCTTCTCTCTAGTAAAATTATTATTCACACGCCAGAGGCTGGTTTAAATACACTGGTTGATGCGGCAGCTTATTTATTCTCTATTATGGGAAAATTAAAACATGTCAAATCGTATCGCCGACTTGATAAGCTCCGTGATGAATTAAAACAAGAAATCGAAAACTTCCAACAAAATGCGGCGGCCTGTCATGTTGAAGAATACATGGCGGAATACATTCCTGTTGCCTGTTATGCTTTGTGCGTTACGCTAGATGACATTATTTCCAATACGCCCTGGGGTAGCCAAGGGAAATGGGAACCGTATAGTTTATTAGTCTCCTTTAACCAAGATAGTATTTCACGTGATAGCTTTTTTATTATCCTCGAACGTTTAATTAGTGATCCTACTCATTATATCGATCTGATGGAGTTTATGTATATTTGCCTAAGTTTAGGCTTTAAAGGTCACTACAATCATTCTACATTTGATCATGAACAACTCGAACAAATCATTAATGCACTCTATAAACGTATTCGTGCTTATCGTGGTGATTTTAGTAAAGTCTTGTCGCCTTTTATTATTAGACCAAGAGTAACAAGCAAACAGTCTTTCATACATAAAATACCTATTTGGTTAGTTACTTTATTATCTATCAATATCATTATTGCTCTTTTTGCGGGCGCGAGATATTTACTTGATATTTCATCTAACCAAACTTACCAAAACCTCAGTGGAATGGAAAAATCGGCGCCTTATGAAACACATACTAACTCTCATACAGCAGCACATTAAAACGAATCCAAGTCGATCGTGGCTGCAACCGTTCAGTATTTTTATTATCTGCTCAAGTGTTCTTTGGCTACTTGGGCCACATCTATCCATTGGTAGTCATGCGCCACTCCAGTCTATCGGCATACGACTATTTATCATTCTTTTAATGGGTGTTGGATACACTGCTAAAGTTGTTTTAGCAGAACAAAAAGAGCAAGCTCAGCGTGCAGCATTACCAACTGCTGTTAATAAAAAGCTGCAATTACTTGACGGGCAACTCCGTGGCGCCATCAATTTTTTAAATAAACCGTTTACGAATAGCCAAGGCGTGAAATACAAACTAAATCATTTGCCGTGGTATTTAGTCATTGGACCTGTTGGTGCTGGCAAAACCACATTACTTGCTAACTCAAATATTAATTTTTTATTAAAAAAACAAATCAAAACGGAAGAATTAAAAAATATTTCCTCATCTGATAGTTGCAGTTGGTGGGTCACCCATGAAAGCGTCTTATTAGATGTGCCTGGTAACTTTATTGCATCACAAGACACCACACATGATCGAAGTGTATGGCCACACTTTTTAAATTTACTCAAAAAATTCCGTCCGGATCATACTATCAATGGCGTGATTGTTGCTCTACCTCTTCCCGATTTAATTAATCCAGAGACAAGGGAATTATTAATTAAAAATATACAAATTCAAATTGCGGAGTCGCGCGAAAAATTTGGCGACCATGTACCATTTTACTTCACGATCACTAAATGCGATTTACTGCCTGGATTTACTGAATTTTTTGGCGATAGCGCCAGCGATGAATTCTGGCAAGCCTGGGGGGTAACATTACCCGCACATACACAAATAACTGCACTGCCAGAATTGTTTTCGCAACGCTTTAATATCCTTATCAAACGCCTAAATAAGCAGTTAATTTGGCGTTTGCATCAAGAAAGAGGGTCGCTAACCCGTGTACATGTAAAAGATTTCCCTTTGCATGTTGAGCGCCTAAAAGACACACTGATCCAGGTCTTACAAACTCTTACAAAAAAAAACACAGCATTCAATTTAGTAGGGGTATACCTCACTAGTGCTATTCAACCACCTGCTGAGAACAACCAATCACAAACAACCAATGAGTCACAAACAACGCTACAAATTATGCATACACCCGCATGGCCAAGTCGCTCTTATTTTATAAGACAATTATTGCTACAGGGCATTTTAAATACCTTCGGAAAATCGAATAAATCATGGCAAGAACGCCGTTTAGTTTATGCAATTTGTGCGGGCGGCATTGCCTTCACAATTATTTTTTCTGGGTATGATATTATCCATGCAAAACAACAAATGTTAGCCATGAAAAATAGTATCGTCGTACCTACGTTTAACATTGTCATGCCTGAGGAAAAACCCCAAGAAAAACAAGTTAGTAATTCGGTGACTGTCATTGGGTAAGAATAAATTTAAATTAATATTAAATAAAAAAGGAAATTTCATATGATAGAAGAAAATAATATTCAAGAAGTCAGCGAAGGCCCGAAAAATGAGGTATTTACTGCATATAATGAGCTTCTCCAAAAACTGAAAGAAACAAAAAAAACGCATTCTGTTATAGAAGAAAAAATTATAGAAGAAAAAAAACAAGTCGTTGAAATTGCGGTTAAAGAAACCATCACTGATGATCTTGCAACACATTTAAAAAATTTAAAAACATCTCTCAATAATTCTTTGGATGAAGTTGAAAGTAAGTTATTAGCAGAAAAAAACAAATTTGCCAATCTTGAACAAGCAATTGCGATCCAAACCAAAGAACTAAATGACCTTTATGAAATCAAACCTGCTGCAGATACTTTATCGGTACTATTAACCGCCCATAAAGAAAAAAGCATTACACTTGAACACGATATCACACAAAAAAAACGCGCTTGGAAAAAAGAGCAGGAAGAATTCGAAACAAACTATAGGAATCAACAAGCACAAATCAAAAAAGAACAAGTGCGCGAAGAAGAAGAATATATTTATAGACGCGATCTTTTAAGACAAAAAGAGCAAGAACAATATGAATCCAATAAGCGTAATCTAGAAAACGAACTGACAATCAGACGCTTGCAAGTCGAAGAAGAACTGAGAATGCGTGAAGCTAAGATTGCTGCTCGTGAATATGAGTTTGCACAACTGAAAGACAAGATTGAACAATTCTCTGGAGAATTACAACGTGTTGCTGCTGAAACAGAAAGAAATGTAGCGGAGAGAGAACGTATTAAATATGAATATGAAACTAAATTAATGGAAAAAGACTTTGAAAACGAACGCAAAGCTCATCAACAAATAATTACTGCTTATGAAGCACAGCTAGAGCATTTAAAGTCGTCAAATTATTCGTTTAAATCGTTATCTATTAATCCACAAAATGCGCCTGATGATAAGCTATATTAGCCTACTCAAGATTAAGCCACTCTATTTTAAAGAGTGGCTTAATGCATAAAAGATTGAATTGTCTTTAGCTCACCAAAGCATTTGCCTTGCATCACTTCAAAGCCTAAACCTTGTAACATCTCTTTTTGGCCCTCTGCATCCACGCCTTCTACAACCATAAACAGATCCATGCTACGAGTTAAGCCTTTTAATGTACTTAAGATGACCTCATTTTCTGCATAAAGCACCACTCGCTGATCTATTTTTAAATAGGTGAGCGGTAATTGCATAATCTTCTGGAGTGCCAAATGACCAAGTGAAGAAACCCCTACTGCTAATTGCACACCAATATGTTTCAAACGTAAAAACGATTCCTGCAAGGTAGAAGCGCTATCTGCAAAGCTGTCAGCAGCAACTTCAAATGCAATCAGCCGCGGGTCAAAAACAGCGTTAGACAATATATTAGCAATACTTTCAACGAAATCTTTATGCTGAATTTGCCTAGCACTAACAGGCATCACTATTCTGTCTGGCATCACGCCTTGCTTCTGCCATTCAGCAACATGCACCATTGCTTGTTTTATTAGCCACTCCAATATGATAATCATTTTGTTTTCTCTTTCTGCAATATGTTGATAGTCACTTTGTGTTAATAACCCAAGAATAGGGTCGTCAATATAGGCAGTCATATTTATACCAACAATATGATTGGTCGTAACGTTTACTTGAGGTGAACAATAACATACTAAATTTTCCGTGATATTTTCTGAATTCACGCATCCACTGATTTGCATTTCACGTTGGCTAATTTTTTGGATATCAGAATTATAGAAATGATATTGTAAACCACGTGAAGATTTTGCCTGTTCTAATGCATTATTAGCATGATCAAACAACGTATTTAAATTATCGCCATCTCCTGGAAAAATAGCGATGCCAAGGCTCGCTTTGATACTAATCAGCTGCTCATCAATATAAAAAGGATCCTGTAATTTGGCTAATACACGCTGCGCCACATATGCCGCCGTTTCAGGTTGTGTCAGTTGTGGAAGTAAAAATAAAAAAATATCATCTCGATAACGCGATAATGTATCGATCTGCCTAATGCAGCCATGCATTTTTTTGCCAATTTCACTTAATAAGTGATTCCCTTTTTCAAACCCAAGTTCTTTATTGATCGTACTAAAATCGTGAATATCTAGAAAAATAATTCCGAATACTTTACCAAAACGTTTACCTAAGTAGAGTGTTTGTTGCGCCCTATCTTCAAATACTTGCGGTGATGGCAAGCCAGTCACCGGATCTACCGCATTTTGTAATGCGAAATCTTGGCTCAGGTTGCTAAACTGTGCATTTTCTTCGACTTTAATTTGCTTTTGTAATAAATCACTTTCTAAATTCGCAGCATACTTCCGCAAGTCATTTAATTCATGACTACGCAAATATAAGAGATAAGATAGATAAGAAAGAATAATAGTGACTATACACAACACAAAATACAGCAGCACCAGTCAGTCTCCTTGTTTTAATACAATGCACCGCCATTACTGCTATCAACCATTTCCATTGTATTATTTTAGCATTGCTAAACTCAAAAACCCAACTATTACACCCAGTAATCAAAAGCTTTTATGATATAAATAAATAGATATTTTTTTAACACTTATATTTACTATGGGTATTTATAATGCATAAAAACAGGCTCTGCGTGTATCTACCAAGCGGTAAGTTAAATTTTGATCCGAAATTACAAAATTAATTTTTTTATTGCGCTCCTTCCGTAGAAAAAGACATAATGTTTTTTGCAAAAGAATTTAAACCAAGGAGCGGAAAAATGTCTATGCGTTATCAATTAGTTACTATGAGTATCATTGCATTAGCTTGCACAACCACTGCTTTTGCAGCAAAGCCAATTGACTTAAATAATCAACCTGTCTCTGCAATCCAATTTCTTACAAAATCACCCGCAACGTTAGCTGGCACATCAACAACCGCATTAAAAGAAATGAGCCGCGATACCGACCAAAACACAACTACACATATTCGCGTACAAGAAACTTTTGCAAACTACCCTGTCTGGGGCGGCGATGCAATCTTACACGTACCACAAGGTAGCAACAAATCGTTGGCGAATCTCAGTGCCGCAACCACCATGAATGGCGTGGTTTATCAAGATCTCCAAGCTGACTTGGCCAACACACCAGCTTATGTATTTGAAACAGCACAAGCAGAAAAAGCATTGCAACATGCAGCAGCGTTATATCAACAAAAAACAGGAATCAAACAATTTGATTTAGCCCATGCTAAAAAAGATTTAATGGTTTATATCGATAAAAATAATAAGGCACACTGGGCTTATTTCATTAGCTTCCTTGCTAAATCTTCCAATGGTCTAGCCGTTCCTACTTATATTATTGATGCCACATCGTTTGACATCTATCTTGATTGGAATAATGCACAAACCTTGCAAGATGCACAAAGTGGTGGCTTCGGTGGCAATGAAAAAATGGGCAAACTAATTTATGATGGCACCTCAGGAAATTATCCTGCTTTACAAATTCAACGCGATGCAGCAAAACAAATATGCTATTTAAACAACGCTAATGTCACTGTGATGGATGCGAGCAAACCGCACGAATGGTATATGGATGCGCCTATTGCTGAATTTGGCTGTAAAGACAAAGACAGTAAACATAATAATCTCTATTGGAATGCGGGCGAAGATGCTATCAATGGCGCTTACTCACCGGCAAATGATGCATTGTACATTGGCCAAGTCATCAAAGAAATGTATCAAAAATGGTATAATATGCCGGTACTCTCCTTCTTTGGTTTCCCCATGATGTTAAAAATGAATGTGCATACACCAAGCCCCGAGGACGGCGGACCATTTGAAAATGCCATGTTTTTGAGCCTAAACAGTGAAATGTACTACGGCGATGGCTTAAATCATTTCTATCCTTTAGCCTCGCTTGGCGTGGGTGCGCATGAAATTAGCCATGGTTTTACTTCACAACATGCCAATCTAACGTATCTAGCACAATCGGGCGGCTTAAATGAATCCTTCTCCGATATGGCAGCACAAGCCGCTGAATTTTATTCCACTGGCAAAAACAGCTGGCAAATAGGCCCTGAAATTGTCAAAGGCACCGGGGCACTTCGTTACATGGATGATCCTACAAAAGACGGTCACTCAATTGGCAATGCGAAAGATTATGTTGATGGTCTCAATGTTCACTATTCAAGTGGTGTCTTTAATAAAGTATTCTATCTTTTAAGCACAACAACCAATTGGGATACGAAGAAAGCATTTGATGTCATGGTCAATGCAAACATGCATTATTGGACGGCTAGTAGCACGTTTGTTGATGCTGCCTGTGGTGCAAAAAAAGCCGCAAAAGACTTGAAATATGATGTTGCTGCAGTCACTGCTGCTACGCAAAAAGTAGGAATTGACACGAGTCGCTGCTAAACATGTAAAACGTATGGTGGGCATGCGCACATTGCCCACCACACTTTATATCACGCTTTAGGAAACGTTAATGTAATTGTTGTACCCTGCCCTAATTCGCTCGTAATATCTAATTCACCATCATGTAAAAATAGAATAGATTTCACAATGGCTAACCCAAGTCCAACACTCCCCGTATCATGAGAGCGTGATGGATCAACACGATAGAACCGCTTCATAATGCTGGGTAAGTGTTCTGCTGGAATACCAATTCCCGTATCCTGTAATTTGATTTCCACTTTTTCATCATCTATTTCACGAATGGAAAAATTAATTTTTCCATTCGCTGGCGTGTACTTTAATGCGTTTGATAAAACATTACTGATCATGCGTCGAAACATGACTTGGTTTGCCATCAAACATGCCGTACCACGACAATTAACATGAATATTTTTATCATCTGCCATCGCCTGATAAAATTCACAAATCTTATTCACTTCATGATGCACATCAAGTTGAATTTTTTTCAAATCGATTTGTGGATTTTCAGCACGCGCTAAAAACAAAATATTTTCGATAATATGCGAAATACGCTGTAATTCTTCCAAATTAGACTCTAACAATTGTGCATATTCTTCAGGTGACGACTCTTGCGTTAATGCTAACTCCGTTTGTCCCATCAAAATATTCACTGGCGTACGTAATTCATGTGCCAAATCATCCGAAAATTGTGTGAGATGTGAAAAGGCAACCTCAATACGATCAAGCATTTGATTAAACGCGCGGCCCAATTGGCGTAATTCTTTCGGCCACGATTCGGTGTCAATTCGTTGATGTAAAGAAGTGGCTGTAATGGCTTTTGTCGCTTCAGTTAAATCATATAGTCTACGCATACCACGACGTGCAATTAAATAGCCAATAAAAATCGCAAATAATTCGCCAACCACTAACACCGTCATTGCACGTTGCCGATAAAGATTAATGATGGCATGCTGGGCAGATACATTCAAAGCCGCTTGTACCATCCAAACACCGTTTCCTGATTGTTTGTTTTGACTCACCACTTCCATCAATAAATACTTATCACCATTGGGCGCAAACCACCATTGATCACGTTTACCAATATTAGTTGATGTTTTATTGAAAAAATCCGCGGCCTTTAACGCGTCACGCATGCCGGGTGTTTGCATCACAATCTGATTGTTATGATCAATCACACGGATTGAATAGTGATACATGGAGTGTGCTAATACAAAGGGAACATCACGTACTTCATGCTTTAATGCTGATTGATCAAGATCGCTGCCTAATAAGTATTGCACGACATCAATTTCATCTGCCAAAAATTGTTTATCATTTTGATATAAAAAACTAATCATGCCGAGATAAAGAAATATCGCAATAGCAGCTAATAAAATAAATGTTGCAACAGCATAAAAAACGGTTAGCCGTGTAGTGATTGATCGTGTAGAAGAAAAAAAATTTTTAACGTTCTTCAATAACATAGCCAATACCACGTACTGTATGAATCAATTTTTTCTCGAATTCGTCATCAACTTTTTGACGCAAGCGTCTAATAGCAACATCTACTACATTCGTATCACTATCAAAATTAATATCCCACACGCGCTCAGCAATCAGCGTTCGAGACAGTACCTCACCTGGATGTTTGGCTAATAAGACTAACAAGGCAAATTCTTTCGGCGTTAAATCGATACGGACAGCACCACGCATCGCTTTATGCTTGATGAGATCAATCATTAAATCTGCCACAACGATTTTGTCTTGTGGTTGCCCTATACTGCGGCGCAACAGTGAGCGTACTCGAGCTAATAACTCTGAAAACGCAAATGGCTTCACTAAATAATCATCTGCACCTAATTCTAATCCTTTGACGCGATCTTCAATATCATCACGTGCTGTTAAAAACAAGACGCGTACATTGATATTCAATCGACGCAATTCTGCCATAATCGACCAGCCATCCATTTTCGGCAGCATCACATCCAGAATAATTAATTCATAATGATTATTGGTTGCTTGAAACAAGCCATCTTGACCATCATGCGCAACATCGACAATAAATCCGCCTTCGGTTAATCCTTTGCGTAAATAAGCGGCTGCTTTATTTTCATCTTCAACTATTAATATTCGCATGGCATTGCCTGTGACAAAAAATGTACTATAATAGTAATTAACAATGAAATCCAGGTTTCCCGCTAAAAATTAAGGATAATATCACCATGAAATTAGCACCTTTTCTTGCTCTGGCCGTATTTGGATTGACGGTTGCAACTTCCCCTGCTATTCAAGCCGACGATGAATTAGTCGATACATTCAGTATTGGCTCTCCACCCAAACCCACGATTACACCAGACATGCTCGCAAAAAGCCGCGCTAGTGCGATTAAAAATGCCGCTGCCCTTCTTCACACCGCCAACGATCCTATTGCGGGTGACCCTGCCGCCTCAGTGACCTTAGTCGAATTCATGGATTTCAAATGCCCTTTATCCGAAAAAATGGATCCGGATATTCAAGCACTCATACTGAAAAATCCAGATTTCCGCATCATTTATAAAGTAGTACCCATTCGCGGCGAAAC
>JABDGK010000051.1:0-346 GCA_013286085.1 Gammaproteobacteria bacterium
TTGGCGTTGGCATATGTATGACACCGTCATGGGATCTGATTTTTTAGGTGATCAAGATGCTATTGAATACATGTGTAAGAATGCACCTCAATCAATCTATGAACTTGAACATATGGGCCTGCCATTTTCACGTTTAGACGACGGTAAAATTTATCAACGTGCTTTCGGTGGACAAACACGCAATTACGGCGGTGAATTAGTGCATCGCACTTGTTGTGCTGCTGACCGTACAGGTCATGCGATGTTGCATACCATGTATCAAAAAAATCTCGAAGTAAAAACAAAATTTTTTAATGAATGGTTTGCGATAGATTTAGTAAAAACCGCGACGGGCATTGCGGGTGTG
>JABDGK010000051.1:356-14224 GCA_013286085.1 Gammaproteobacteria bacterium
TGATTGCCATGTGTATTGAGACGGGCGAATTAGTTTTTTTAAAATCACGTGCAACTATTTTAGCAACCGGTGGTGCGGGTCGTATTTTTCAATCAACAACTAATGCGCATATTAATACGGGTGATGGTTTTGGCATGGCATTGCGTGCTGGGTTACCGTTACAAGATATGGAGTTTTGGCAATTTCACCCAACAGGGATTGCGGGTGCCGGTGTATTAATTACAGAAGGTAGCCGAGGTGAAGGTGGTTATCTGGTGAATAAAGATGGTGAGCGTTATATGGAACGCTATGCGCCGCATTTAAAAGATTTATCTTGCCGTGATGTCTTTGCACGCTCTTCCACGATTGAAATTCGTGAAGGTCGCGGTTGTGGACCAAAAGGCGATTATGTATTACTGAAGCTAGATCATTTAGGCGAAGACGTTATTAATAAGCGGTTGCCTGGTATTCGTGATCTTGCTAAAACATTTGCGGGTGTTGATCCGATTAAAGATCCTATTCCTGTTATTCCAACTTGCCACTATTTGATGGGTGGTATTCCAACGAATATTCATGCACAAGTGTTAACCGTGAATAAAAAAGGCCACGATGAAGTGGTTGAAGGACTTTATGCGGCGGGTGAATGCGCCTGTGTTTCGGTGCATGGTGCTAATCGTTTAGGCGCAAATTCATTGTTGGATTTAGTCGTGTTTGGTCGTGCGGCAGGTCTGCATGTGCAACAAAGTATTCGCGAAGGTCTTGGTTTTCGTGAGCCTTCTCCATCGGATATTGATGCAGCGATGGCGCGGTTACAGCGTTGGGAAACAAACTCAAAAGGCGAGAACGTTGAGCAAATTCGTGCGTCATTACAGAAAGTCATGCAAGACGATTTTGGTGTATTCCGTACCGCAGAAAACATGCAAGGTGGATTCAAAAAATTAAAAGAACTACAAGAACGTCTACAATATGCGGTAATTAAAGATAAAAGTAAGTGTTTTAATACCACGCGTATTGAAGCGCTTGAACTGGATAATCTCATGGCAACTGCGGTGTCTACGGCGTATCTTGCTAATGAGCGTACCGAAAGTCGCGGTGCTCATGCGCGTTATGATTTTCCTAATCGTGATGATAAGCATTGGCTGAAGCACTCTATTTATTTTGCGGATGGTAAAATCGCATTCCGACCAATTAACATGAAACCGCTAGAGGTGAAGCCGATTGAGCTTCAAGCTCGCGAACAGTAAGAGGATAGAGACATGCGCTTTTCTATTTACCGCTACAATCCAGAGACTGACAGCAAGCCATACATGCAGGACTTTGATTTGGATGTCAAAGAACATAGCTGCCACATGGTACTAGATGCTTTGCTGGCTATCAAAAATACGATGGATGACACATTAACATTTCGACGTTCTTGCCGTGAAGGTGTGTGTGGCTCGGATGGGATGAATATGAATGGCAAAAATGGGTTGGCTTGCACAACGAATTTAGACTCGTTAAAAGAACCTATTGTTATTCGACCATTACCCGGCATGCCAGTTGTTCGAGACTTGGTCATTGATATGACTCAGTTCTATGATCAGTTTAATAAAGTGAAACCGTATTTACAAAACAGTGAGCCAGCACCCGCCAAAGAGCGATTACAATCACCTGATGAACGTGCTAAACTGGATGGTTTGTACGAATGCATATTGTGTGCTTGTTGTTCAACATCGTGCCCATCATTTTGGTGGAATCCAGATAAATTTGTGGGTCCTGCCGGGCTATTACAAGCATATCGATTCATTGTAGATAGTCGTGATACAGAGCGCACATCACGCTTAGCTGATCTGACAGATCCATTTAGTCTTTTTCGATGCCGCGGCATCATGAACTGTGTTGATGTTTGTCCTAAAGGGTTGAACCCGACTAAGGCGATTAACCATATTAAAGAATTGATGCTCGAGCAGTCAGTATAAAGAACTGCGGTGATGAATCAAATTTCCTGTCCGGCGGGAGTGATGGCATTACTGCTAATTTTTTGTTTTATTTTTGATGGTTGACTTAAATCGATGAAAGAACAAACGATGCAAGAATTGTGGAATGACTCTTACTTGTCTGGTGGGAGCGATGCTTATTTAGAAGAATTATATGAAACCTATTTAAAAAATCCAGCCGATGTAAGCGATGAGTGGCGTAATTATTTTAATCAGCTTACGAGTAAGAAAAGCCAGCAAGATATTTCTCATGCAGATATTCGTGATTATTTTCAACAAGTAGCTCGGCATTCAGTCAAAAGCATTGTGGTGCAGGGCGGCGATTTAGAGCATCAAAAAAAACAAGAAAAAGTCATTAATCTCATCACAGCTTATCGAAGCTTTGGTCATCTTCAAGCAAATTTAGATCCCCTTGGGTTATCCACGGGCATTGATAATCCAACGTTAGAGCTGTCTTACTATGGTTTCAGTGAAGCTGATTTAGACGTCGTTTTCGATGTTGCATCCTTTGGTGCTATCAAGAAACCAACGGCAACATTGCGCGAAATTTACAATATGTTACGCAAAGCCTATTGCGGAACCATTGGTATTGAATATATGCATATCAATAACAATGATGAAGTTGTCTGGTTTCAAGAGCGCATGGAAAAAGCATGGCCTGATTTTACGCCACCCAAAGAAACTCAATTACGTATCTTGGATCGCCTTGTGGTGGCAGATGGTTTAGAGAAATATATCGGTTTTAAATATGTTGGCCAAAAACGTTTTTCTCTTGAAGGTGGTGATAGCTTAATTCCACTTTTAGATACCATGATTAACTGTGGTTCCGAAAATGGTATTAAAGAAATTATCATTGGCATGGCGCATCGCGGTCGTTTGAATGTGTTGGTGAATATTCTGGGTAAAGATGCGACTAAAGTTTTTGAAGGATTCGAAGGAAAAGGTATCGATGAAAAAAGTTCAGGTGATGTAAAATACCACTTAGGCTACTCTGCTAACGTGAAAACGCACACAGGTTCAGTGCATTTAGCGCTTGCATTTAACCCCTCACATCTTGAAATTGTTTCTCCCGTTGTGCAAGGTTCTGTGAGAGCAAGGCAGCGCCGTCGTCGTGATTCCGAGCGTAAATTTGTCATGCCATTACAAATTCATGGTGACGCTGCATTTGCAGGTCAAGGTGTCGTTGCAGAAACATTTAATATGTCGCAAGCACGTTGGTTTGGTGTGGGTGGTTCGATACATATTGTGATTAACAATCAGATTGGGTTTACCATTAGTAATCCTCAAGATGCACGTTCAACCTATTATTGTACGGATGTTGCGAAAATGGTGCAGGCACCTGTACTGCATGTGAATGGTAATGATCCTGAGGCTATCTTCTTTGCGGGGAAATTAGCAGTTGATTATCGGAATCGTTTTAAGCGCGATATCGTGATTGATTTGATGTGCTATCGTCGTCATGGTCACAATGAAGCGGATGAGCCTTCAGCAACGCAACCCATTATGTATAAAGTTATTAAAAGTTTAGCGCCGCCTTGCTCAATCTATGCAGCGAAGCTAGTTGCAGAAGGCGTGATTAACGACAAGAAAGAAAAAGAATTAGCAGATGCCTATCGTGACGCGCTGGATACGGGTAAGAGTGTGGTGCCTACTATTCAAGATAAAATGGTATATGAGTATTCTGTTACTTGGGAACCCTATTTAAATAAAGAATGGCGAGTGCCGGCCACAACAGGCGTGCCTTTGCAGCGCTTAACTGAGATTGCAAAAAAATTAGAAGTCCTTCCTGATGGTTTTGTGGTGCAGCCACAAGTGAAAAAAATGCTGGAAGCTCGCCAGAAAATGACATTGGGTGAGATGCCATTAAATTGGGGTTATGCTGAAACATTAGCCTATGCAACATTATTAGATGAAGGGTTTCCCATCCGTCTTTGTGGGCAAGATGCTTGCCGCGGTACATTTGCGCATCGTCATGCGGTGCTACATGATCAAAACACCGACCGCATGTATATTCCTCTCAGTCATATTAAACCAGATCAAGTGCAAATTAATGTTATCGACTCTTTACTGTCGGAAGAAGCTGTGTTGGCATTTGAATATGGATTTGCTTCCGCTGAACCCAATAATTTAGTGATTTGGGAAGCGCAGTTTGGTGACTTTGTGAATGGCGCACAAGTGGTGATTGACCAGTTTATTAGTTCTGGCGAACAAAAGTGGGGAAGACTCTGTGGTTTGGTGATGTTCTTGCCGCACGGTTATGAAGGCGCAGGTCCTGAGCATTCTTCAGCGCGCTTAGAGCGATTTATGCAAATGTGTGCACAGAAAAATATGCAAGTTTGCGTGCCGACAACGCCAGCGCAAATTTATCATTTAATACGTCGTCAAATGGTGCGCCCCTATCGTAAGCCCTTAATTGTGATGACACCAAAGAGCTTATTGCGTCATCCGCTGGCAGTTTCTGCCTTAAATGATTTAGCCGTAGGTGAATATAAGCTTATCATTCCAGAAATTGATGATATCAAACCAAAGCAAGTTACTCGCGTTGTGTTATGTTGCGGTAAAGTTTATTACGACTTATTAGAAAAACGTCGCGAATTAAAGCTGAATAATGTTGCTATTGTTCGTGTTGAACAATTATATCCATTTCCGAGAGCAGAGTTGGATGCCATTTTGCAATCTTATCAGCAGGCGAAAGAAATTGTTTGGTGCCAAGAAGAACCGCAAAACCAAGGTGCATGGTATGCCATTCAGCATCGCTTAGTCGCTAGTTTGCTTGAAGGACAAAAATTGCAGTACGCAGGCCGATCTGCAGCAGCTTCACCGGCAGTCGGTTATGCATCAGTGCACGTAAAACAACAAAATGCATTGGTTATGCAGGCGTTAACAAAATAATTTTAAATTTGAGAGGAAAATCTCATGTCAATAGAATTAAAGGTTCCTATGTTGCCGGAATCAGTTGCAGATGCAACGGTTTCAACATGGCATAAAAAAGTAGGCGACACTGTTTCTCGCGACGAAAATATCGTTGATCTTGAAACAGATAAAGTGATGCTTGAGGTGCCAGCACCTTCTGCGGGTGTGATCAAAGAAATTCTGAAGCCATCAGGTGATGTTGTGCAAGCTAATCAAGTGATAGCGGTAATTGAAGCGGCAGGTGCCGCAACCGCAAAATCGACTGCAGCGCCACAACCTGCGAAAGCCGCTACAAAAGCTTCCGCAGCCGCATTAAGTCCATCTGTGCGTCGCGCAGCTGCAGAACATGAAGTGGATGTTTCTCAAGTCAAGGGGACCGGTAAAGACGGTCGTATTACCAAAGAAAATGTGATGTCTGCTGTCAGCGGCGGTGCCCAAGCCGAAGCTACCGCTCCTATGGTATCAGGTGGTAATGCAGGTGCAAGAGCAGAGAAACGTGTACCCATGACACGCATGCGCGCACGGATTGCCGAGCGTTTATTAGAAGTAAAACAAACTACTGCGATGCTCACGACATTTAATGAAATTAATCTCAGCCAAGTCATAGAATTGCGTAATCGTTATAAAGATAAATTCGAAAAAACCCATAATGCGCGTTTGGGCTTTATGTCATTTTTTGTGAAAGCGGCTGTTGAAGCACTAAAACGTTTTCCCGCCGTGAATGCATCTATTGATGGTAGCGATGTTGTCTATCACGGTTATTTTGATATTGGTGTCGCTGTATCAACAGATCGTGGTTTGGTTGTGCCAGTTTTGCGTGATGCTGATCAAATGAGCATGGCGGAGATTGAAGCAAAAATTGCTGAGTTTGCTGTAAAAGCACGTAACGGCAAATTAACCATGGAAGAAATGCAAGGCGGTACATTTACCATTACTAATGGTGGTGTGTTTGGATCGTTATTATCAACACCTATTTTAAATTCGCCACAAAGCGGTATTTTAGGAATGCATAAAATCGACCAACGCCCAGTTGTTGAAAATGGCCAAATTGTTATTCGTCCAATGATGTATGTGGCATTGTCATATGATCACCGCATTATTGATGGCAAGGATTCTGTTACTTTCTTAGTAGCAATTAAGGAATTGTTGGAAGATCCGGCAAGATTATTGTTGGAAGTTTAAAAATGCTTTTCTCCCTGCTCCCGCATGCGGGAGCAGGGGTGGGGATGAGGGTTTATTGTTTTATACCGTACTTTTAGTAAGTATCAAACAAAAGACCCTCACCCTAACCTTCTCCCACTAGTGGGAGAGGGGATTATTAATTTTATTAGTACTGGAACCAAACAATGAATTTACATGAATACCAAGCCAAGAAATTATTGGCAGAATATGGTTTGCCTGTTTCAATCGGTGAAGTGGCTCGCAACGTTGAAGAAGCGCAATTAATTGCTGATAAGCTCAACACCAAAAAATGGGTTGTGAAAGCACAAGTGCATGCCGGTGGTCGCGGTAAAGCAGGTGGCGTAAAAATTGTCTCAACCAAAGATGAATTAGTGAAAGCTGTGCAGGGTATGTTAGGCACACGTTTAGTGACTTATCAAACTACAGCAGAAGGTCAGCCAGTTAGCCAAGTGTTGATTGAAGAACCTTGTGATATTGAAAAAGAATTGTATTTAGGTGCTGTGATTGATCGTGCGAAACAACGTATTGTCTTTATGGCGTCAACAGAAGGTGGTGTTGAAATCGAAAAAGTCGCTGAAAAAACCCCCGAAAAAATTCTCTATGTGGTTGTTGATCCACTCGTTGGCATACAACCTTTCCAGGCGCGTGATTTGAGTTTTTCATTAGGTTTGAAGGGTGATCAAATTAAGCAATTCACTAAGCTGCTATTGGGCTTAGGTAAAATGTTCGCAGATTATGATTTCAGTTTGTTAGAAATCAATCCATTAGTTATCACCAAGCAAGGTAATTTATTATGTCTTGACGGTAAAATTAATATTGATGATAACGCACTTTACAGACAGCCAAAATTGCGCGACATGCGTGATACCACCCAAGAAGATGAACGTGAAAATCGTGCGCGTGATTGGGAATTAAATTACATTGCGCTGGATGGTAATATTGGTTGTATGGTGAATGGCGCAGGGTTGGCGATGGCAACCATGGACTTAGTCAAATTAAGCGGTGGTGATCCAGCAAACTTCCTGGATGTCGGTGGTGGCGCAACGAAAGAACGTGTTACCGAAGCATTCAAAATTATTTTATCCGACGAAAAAGTTAAAGCAATTCTCGTGAATATTTTTGGTGGTATTGTGCGTTGTGACTTAATCGCTGAAGGTATTATCGGTGCTGTTGCGGAAGTGGGTACCGATTTACCGGTTGTCGTGCGTCTTGAAGGTAATAACGCTGAGCTCGGCGCGAAAAAATTGAGTGAAAGTGGTCTTAACATTATTGCGGCAAAAAGCTTTACCGATGCTGCTAAAAAAGTTGTTGAAGCAGCAGGGGTGTAATCATGAGTATTTTAATTAATAAGAACACAAAAGTTATTTGCCAAGGTTTTACGGGTAAGCAGGGTACGTTTCACTCGGAACAAGCGATTGCTTATGGAACCAAAATGGTGGGTGGCGTGACGCCAGAGAAGGGCGGTCAAACCCATCTTGGTTTACCGGTATTTAACACAGTAAAAGAAGCTTATGCAGCGACGCAAGCTGATGCATCTGTGATTTATGTTCCTGCACCCTATTGCAAAGATTCTATTATCGAAGCGGTTGATGCGGGCATTAAATTAATTATTTGTATTACAGAAGGTATTCCAACGTTAGATATGTTGTTGGTGAAAGAGTATCTGAACCGGCACCCCGGTGTGCGGTTGGTTGGCCCTAACTGCCCAGGTGTTATTACCCCAGGCGAATGTAAAATCGGTATTATGCCAGGCAATATTCATTTACCAGGAAAAGTCGGCATTGTTTCTCGTTCAGGGACCTTAACCTATGAAGCTGTGAAGCAAACAACTGATTTAGGTTTAGGTCAAAGTACCTGTGTTGGTATTGGTGGTGATCCCATCCCAGGCACCAACTTCATTGATGTGTTAGCACTATTTGAAAAAGATCCCCAAACTGAAATCATCATTATGGTAGGTGAGATTGGTGGTACAGCAGAAGATGAAGCGGCTGAATACATCAAGAAACATGTTACCAAGCCCGTTGTGTCTTATATCGCCGGCGTTACCGCGCCAGAAGGTAAGCGTATGGGTCATGCTGGCGCTATTATTGCGGGTGGTAAAGGTACCGCGGCAGAAAAATTTGCGGCACTCGAAGCGGCAGGCGTTCATACGGTTCGTTCACCGGCTGATATGGGTAAAATGGCTGCGAAAGTGTTGCAGACAGTTTCTGGTTGATTGGAAGTTGCGTAGCCCGTATTACGCTGCGCTCCATACGGGCTACGTGCGCGGCATACTAGCATGACAAAACCCCTTAAGGATTAATTTATGCTAGACCCCAAGCTCATCCGCAGTGATCTCCAAGGCGTCGCCGCTCAGTTAAAAAAACGCGGCATCACCTTAGATGTTGCACGATTAGAGGCTCTTGAAGAGCAGCGTAAATCATTGCAAATTAAGACCCAGGATCTTCAAAATGAGCGTAATGTGCGTTCTAAAGCAGTAGGTCAAGCAAAAGCAGCGGGTAAAAATGTCGATGAGATATTAAAAGAAGTCAAAGACTTAGGTGATTCTCTTAAAGTAACAGAAGAACTTTTAACTAAAATTCAATCTGAATTACAGGATTATTTGGCCCGTTTGCCGAACCTGACCCACGAGTCTGTCCCTGTTGGTAAAAGCGAAGAAGATAATCTGTTAATTCGTACTTGGGGTGAGCCAAGACAATTTTCATTCACACCCAAAGATCATGTTGATCTAGGTGCAGCATTAAAGGGAATGGATTTTGAGAATGGCGTGAAATTAAGTAAAGCGCGTTTTGTCGTATTACGAAACGATGTAGCGAAATTGCATCGTGCTCTAGCGCAATTTATGTTGGATTTGCATACTAACGAGCATGGTTATCAAGAAATTTCTGTACCCTATATTGTGAATGCAGCATCACTATATGGCACAGGACAGCTTCCCAATTTAAAAGAAGATTTATTTGCCTTGGCAGGCGAAGAGGAGCTGTATTTAATTCCCACGTCAGAAGTGCCTGTGACTAGCACCCTGCGCGATGAAATTGTAGAGGCAGAGCAGCTACCAATAAAATATGTTTGTCACTCCACTTGTTTTCGTAGTGAAGCCGGTTCCTATGGCAAAGATACGCGAGGAATGATCCGACAGCATCAATTTGAAAAAGTAGAGCTTGTTCATATTGTCAAACCAGAGGATTCGTATGCCGCTTTGGAAGAATTGACGCATCATGCTGAAATGGTTTTGCAAAAACTAGAGTTGCCCTATCGCGTATTGGCGCTTTGTACGGGGGATATTGGTTTTGCGGCGGCAAAAACCTATGACTTAGAGGTTTGGCTGCCTGGCCAGCAGCGTTATCGTGAGATTTCTTCTTGCAGCAATACCGAAGCCTTCCAGGCGCGCCGTATGGGTGCGCGTTGGCGAAACCCAGCCACAGGCAAGCCTGAATTAGTCCATACCTTGAATGGCTCTGGCTTGGCTGTAGGGCGCACGCTGGTTGCTGTGCTTGAGAATTATCAAGAAGAAAATGGTCAAATCCGCATTCCAGTCGCATTACAGCCCTATATGAGTGGGTTAAAAGTTATTGGCTAGAACTGACATCACCGAGCCGCGCGCGTCAGCAAGCGTCACTGCACTGGATACAATGGTGGCGCTTACTGACGCGCGCGGCTCGGTGATGTACTCGGATTATGTTTATAAAAAAACAGATAAAAATTCGTGCATTTTAAAATTTTTTTGATATCATGGCGAGTTTGATTAAGCATAAAGCAAGGATAAATGAACATGACAAAAACGAACGTACTGACTCAGCCAAGCTTGGTTAACTTTAACAATGTTGTCCAAGATGCTAGTAATAGTAATATCATGACTTATGATGAGATTACAGAGTACTACCATAAAAATAATTGCTGGGGACTCTTGTCAAGTTTAGACGTGAAGAATTGTGATCCAGAATTGATTCGTTCTGCTGAAGCAATTCAAGAGTACGTTTTAAAGTTATGTGAAGTAATTAAAATGAAGCGTTTCCAAGACACGGTTGTTGTTAACTTTGGTGAAGATGAGAAAGTCGCTGGTTATTCCATGTTTCAATTAATTGAAACATCCTGTATTTCAGGGCACTTTGCTAATTTAACCAATACTTCTTATATCGATATCTTTAGTTGCAAAATATATAACCCTTACGTCGCTGCGGAGTTTACCCGTGAGTTCTTTAAAGCTAGCGATGCGGCTGTTCATATCTGTTTTAGAAAGTAAGGTCTTCACAGACACCGCTTTTTTCATCTTCTGTCATGCCAGCTAAAAGCGCGCTGGCATGACAAATCCTATTAGGGTCGTGATACAGGCAGGTTTGTTGTAGCTTCTGCCTTGTTGATTTGTTGTATTCCACCATCTGATTGATGCCGAGAGAAAAATCGAAAGCGGATAGGTTGCTTAGATTTGAGTGTGCCCTGCATGCGAATTTCTGGAGGGTAGGTGACGCCGGGTGCTAATTCAATATGATACTTTTGTATTAAAATACAAATGGCCATGCCGGCTTCCAATAATGCAAAACGCCGCCCTGGGCAATTTCTTTTATTGATGCCTACACCAAAGGGATAAAATCCAGCGGCAAATGGATTTTCTAGGGTGATTGCCTTTGATTTTACTTTCTCTGACCAACGGTCTGGATAAAATTGCTCTGCATTGTCGCCGTAGGTTTCTTCTAGTCTTTGTGAAATCCACTGTGATGCAATTAACATTGTTCCGACTGGTAATACGACATCACGTGATTTATCTCTGGCTTGCATGGATTTGTTATAGCCATCCTCTTTTTTTAAATCAGATTCGGAAAGCGCGCCTAATGTTAACGGTTTTGTCACGCTCCAAATAAGGGTGGGTACCGGTGGCATGAGTCTTAAGGTTTCGAATAAGATGCATGTTAACAACGTATTATTATCAACGGTGCTTCTATTAATGATGTTATTATTTGCCACAATCGTTTCGCGTAAACGCTCGGCAATTTCAGGGTGCTTAGCGAGAAACATCAAAGCATATGTTAAGAGCGTAGCGGATGTTTCATGGCCAACTAATAGCAAGAATGCTGATTCTGAAATAATTTCAGCCGTATTGAAATTCAGTTGTGCAGGATCGATGACGTCTGGAAGTGTCGCGTGTTCCTGCTTAAATTGCTGCACAGCGAGGTCCCAAATTAAATTATCGCCTTCTGCGATGTTGGCGACATTTGGGTTAATGACATAATCTTTAAAAATCTTATGTAATGCATTTTTTGCGCGGGCTAATTCTGGCGGTGGATTGAGGACCGCAGTTTTCAGGCGCATGTGTTCATAAAGACGGTTACCCGCATATTTTTTTATTGACGCAGAGAATTGTAAACGAGCGGCCGCATTAAAAGTGGTAAATTCATCAAAGGCATGTTGTAGCGAATTGGAAATGAGTATTTCTTCTTTAGCAAGGCTCTTCATGCCAAGACGCGTACGAGCAACCACTTCCATCGCTAGTAATTTAAAAAAATCTATTCCATTGATGTCACGTTGTTGCGGGAGGTTTGTCATGCAGTCATCGATTACATCTTGAATTCGTTGCGACACTTTTTCGAGTGCGACATTATCAAAGACAGATTGCAGGATTGCGTTACGTTCGGTGCGCCATGTTGTTGAATCCGATGGTAATGTAAAAACATTATTAGGAAACATGTATTCTAGGCCAATCGCCGCTGGGGTGCGTGCAATACTGGTTTGATTAAACTTAAAGACTTGCTGCCAATCCGCCGGGCGCGTGATGAGAAACATCCACTGTACTGAAGCCCAAGGACCTACCGAAAAATAACATCTGCCCAAAGGATCTTGTTTAGCTATATTTCCTGCTGCGATTATCTCGTTAGTAAATGCATCTTTGTCTGTGCTCATTAGCTGTGGCATGCGTCCGGTTACAACATTTCCTTGTAAACGTGCCGTTTGAGGGAAAGCAAAACCGGTTATATTGGCGCTATTAATTGGTAACCATGTGGGTGCCCATGGAATTGAGTTGTATAGTCTCATAGCGCTATAGGAAGCAGCATAACGGATTCTGCTAGGCCAAGTAGATTTTTTTTCTTGGTCTTGTTGGTTTTCTAATGTGCGCGACGACTGTCCCATGTTTTTCTCTTCCACTATACTCAATATGCTAAGATGCGAATTTTAAACGTTTATTGCGAAAAAGATAGGGAATAATTGACTGTAAATACAGCTCGTTAGGCATTTTCTGTGGAATCAACGACCTGATGGGTCTTATCGACTATAATTAACTATAAATCAGATGGTAAGGCGGGGTGGTTATGGCGGGTAATGACATTTTGTTGATGACGCTCGATGCCAATCAGGAAATACCTCAACATATCAAAAATAAGAATCAGCCTATTGTGGCGCAGCGAGGCGATGAACGTATTATCTATGGTAATGCGGGCTCTAAAGAATCGCCTGATTGGCGGGAAGTCATTCTTGTTGAAAATGAAGATAATAAAGTATTTTATACGTTAAAATTTCCTAAGCCTGGCGTAGAGCCTGTTTCGGCAACTGCAAAAGGTAATGTAGCAATTGGCGTTAGTCAGGTTCTTGCTAAAAGATCGTTGCATCACTTCGATCTAACTCGCGAAGCAATCGTTGAAACTGATCATGAAATTTTAATAGGACTTTTGTTCGCAGCGTTGAGTAACGTGAAGTCTGAGCATGGATCAGTTTGGGATGAAATAAATACACACATTCTTCACATCCATGACATGATAAATTCAGGTCCAAGTGCGCTATGGAAAATAGGTTCACATATAGCAACAATTAATAATTTACTCACCACCGTGGCGAATGGAAATTGTTTGCATACCCTGTTATTTGATAGTGAACCTGTGTTAGCTGATTTAGATAATCATATAGTGACTCAGAAAACATGGCGAACCAGTGCGGTTTTTTTAAAAGAAAAAATTCCTGTCATTATTCAGTATCAAGATGGGATATGGATTTATGGAAAAGATGGAGACGGGCGCTCAAAATTAACAAAGGTGTCTGAGGAGCGTCAGGAATTATATAAGGAACTTGTTTTCATTAGCCAGCCAAAGCCCATTGAACTTAAACAGATGCCTGCCAATATTTTACAGGATATTGCGACAGTTAATCAAATTGAAATGCAGGATTCAAAATCTAAAGATGTAGTTAAGAATCTTTTTTTACAAGAGGTGATTAAAAAAATTATTCAAGATATCGTTAGCATAAGCGCACATTCTCCCGCGAAAATTGATATTAATCCTGATAACCTGGCGACAATGCGAGATCTTAGTCTGATCGGCACGGGCTTGCATCAACGTTTTATTTATAGCGCTTGGGGGATTTTTAAGTATAAAGCAACTGACTATACGCAGTTAATCAATGAAGCTAGTTTAGGATGGGGAGAGCAAGAGCATTTGGCACAATTAGAACAAGTACGTTTGGCATTGTTAATGAAAGATAAAGCAGTGCCAGGAAGGTTAGAGGCAATCTCTGAAGAAGAATCGAAAGAGGTGCCAGTGATGTCTGTAAAATCGGTTGTAGCTGAAAATCAAGCTACGCCATTAGCATCAGAGCCATTGCGGGCTAGTAGCGTACCTGTTTCGAAGCCATTACCCGCAAGACAACCCACTTTTTTTGTGCCAAAACGTCGATCCGATACTAACAAGGTGTTTGCTGATTTTCTTATTGAAGCGGATATTTCACTTGCTAAATATATCACGGCAAACACAGATGCAGCAGCTAAGGAATGGGCGACTTTCATAAAAGATTTTCTCATCTCTCCTTTGTTAGAAAAATATCAAACGATAGTTCTCA
>JABDGK010000052.1 GCA_013286085.1 Gammaproteobacteria bacterium
CACCCGAAGAAGTCATTTGTGATGTAGCAGCCGGGAACAACCCCACACCTTCATTACTACTCTCCAGAAAAATCATTGAATTGCATCGATTAGTTCGGCCCGAACTTTATCGTGAAGTGATGAAAAAAATTACCTCTGAATATTTAGCGCAAATTTAACGCATCATCACAGCCTGTCAAATAATGGTGAGTGCAATCAACAATTAACTCCTTTAGAATGATCGCTTCCGTGTTTACTAATCGAGGCTGGCATGAAACAGTTTATCTCTGCATTATTACTAACATTTTTATCATTCATTGCATTTTCTGCATTGGCAGATGAACCCGCTACTTATAATCAAATTGTTGTGTTTGGTGATAGCTTATCGGATAACGGTAATCTTTACGGTACGACACTGCATCTCATGCCAAAATCACCGCCTTATTATCAAGGGCATTTTTCAAATGGGCCAACATGGGCAGACCTGACCGAAAAATATTTTGCTGATAAAAATAATGTAACAACCGCCAACTATGCGGTTGGTGGTGAAACCGTTGTTTTACATAATCCATTCGATGGCTATCTACCTTACACGTTCAAAGATTCGTTGAATAGTTACTATTTACATACCATCTTCCGTGATAGGTCACATACGTTATTTATTATTTGGTTAGGCGCCAATGATTATTTGAATGGCTCCAAGGATCTGGAAGCGGACACCACGACTGTCGTACAAGCAATACAAGATAATATGGAAAGTTTAATTTCTAAGGGTGCAAAAAATTTCTTAGTATTGGATTTACCAGATCTCGCGCTCACGCCATTCGCAACCGATAAGAAATCCGGCGAAAGTTTACATCTTGCAACGACGCTGCATAATACAAAACTACAATCCATGTTAGAAACAATGCAAGTGTTACACAAAGACGTCAATATCCATTCTATTAGTGTGTATGACTTCTTTAATGACTTGACTGCGCATACCGATGATTACAATAAAAAATACAATACGCATCTTAACAATATCACAACTGCATGTTGGACGGGTGGTTACTTAATAAGAAATCTGCAAAATGAAGAACTTGCTATTCAGCACGATTTAGAAGCCAATTATCACAGAAAATCAGTAACGAGTGTGACAGCGAATAACAACATCGATTTCAAAGCAATGGCTCACTATATTGCGACGAATCCAAGCTTACAAGAAGCTTATCATGTTGGTAAAAGCTACATCGATGGCACCGCTGTCCCTTGTAGCAATCCAGATGAATATGTGTTTTGGGATCATGTGCACCCAACTGCAGCATCACACTCTATTATTGGTGCGGTATTGATTGATTACATTAATCAGAATTATCGGGCGGGTTAGAAATGAAATTTCTTTCTTGATGTTGAAATGGCGCAGCAGCGCCATTTCTTTTTTTAAATTTACATGATATACAACACCACCACCTGCCTCGGCTATGAGGGCCCAGTAACGACTATCATCAACTATAATTCAATCATATGATGATAGTCGTTACTGGGCCTCCACACTTGTTTGATTCACCCTATTGATTTATATGAAAATATTCGCTAGCCTTGCCCCGAATTTTCGAATCATCGTTAATTTTACGTTAATATTCGATATGTATAATTATTGATCCATGAGATTAATTTTATGAGTAATTGATTATGCTAAGGCAAGGTGAAATTCATAGCAATAATAATGACGTTGTCTTACCAACAGAAAGCATCTCATTAACTAATTATATAGAAAGATTTTATGAATCTTTTTCAACGCTACCATCAGCATTATCCATACCAAAAGAGTTAGAAGAATATACTAAAAATTTATATGAATTTCACAAGCGCCCGCAGCCTTCTCTTGATACATCTATTAAAATTTCTAACCCAATTACTCCACTGAATCCAAATAGGGTTTTAATTCCTTTTTCAGGTGGTGCAGATAGCACAGCTGCCATCTTATGGGCGAAAGAAAAAGGATTCGATTGCTATTTGTTTCATGTCAGCTCACTCAACCAAGCTGCCGCAACCCGCGAAGAAAAAGCTGTAGTGGCCATTGCAGAAACATTTGGCATGTCAGATAAATTAATTCAAATCAAACATCCTACAAATTTAAAAAAAATGAAAGCCTATCAAACATATCAATTAAGTGAATCCCCTGCAAAAAATCAATATATATGGCTGCAAGCATTAAGTTATATGCAGCAATTTCAATGTGGCAAAATTATTTTTTCAATACAAAACAGTGGCAATGCATCACATTTCTCAGATACACCGCCATCATTTAATTTATTCCAATTATTGGCTACTGCGCTCATTGGTCAACATCAATGGCTATCACCTTATCAAACAAAAACAGAATATTTAAAAGCATTAATCGTGCACGACAGGCAGCCATCCACACCACAATTATTTTCAATGTCATCATCCTGTTTTAGGCGAGATCAGTTTTTTTTACAAAATCAAAAGGTGAGCAGGAGTCAATATGATGATGTTCAAGATAATGAATGTGGTAGTTGTAAAAAATGTGTTGATTTAAGAGATATTAGACAACAAATTCGAGATGAACTAAATATTCCTGCGCCTCAGAATTTTAAAAAAAATATAGTCAATTCGCAACAGCATGCTACTGTCGCCAAAAAACAAAATCCATTATACAAAACCCTTTTAGGATTATTGCCAGAGTCAAAACAATCCAAATATTTAGAACATCCTGTTTTAATTGAATTAATGCCAGATATTATGGATAGACGTACAATAACGAATGAAGAATTTGAAACAATAGCAGCATCTAATATAAAGTCCACAGAGATTGAAGCGTTAATCGATGCAATTATTTTCAAGCACCCTGAAAATGATTTTGTTAACAATGGTGAAGTTTGCATTAATCTGAAAAATTTAGTAGATACTTACCATCAAATACAAATACCTGATAAAATAGCTAATAAAAGCAGTTTATTTGAAATTTTTATTCGTGCTATCGTAATTCGAGCAATTCTCGAAATTAGAAACCATCGTATTGACTACCCCTTCAAAAAAATATCATTAGAAGATGCAAAACAAGATTTCCAAAATTTGCAAGCCTATCAAGCACACGAAAAAAAATTAACTCTTAAAGCAGCCGGCCGCAAAGCGAGCGGATTTTTTTTAACGGCAGAAAGATTAAAAGTGCCCGCTATATTTAGCAAATATGGACCATCCATAGCATGGCAAAAAAATTCGCTACTATTCACTCCGATGAGAACACTCATTCAAGATCATATAGTTGGTAAAAAACTCGATCGATTGACAGCCATCAATAGTGATGAAATCCGAAACTGTTATGAACGCAACAAAACGGTTGATCAATTCAGGCCCGCGACTGTACTAGAAGTGATAGCGATTTTACGTGATAAAGATCCCAGTTATAAGGTCCGCTCTGCATTTGACCCTTGTGGTGGATGGGCGGATAGATTGGTTGGGTTTCTCGCTGCTAATATCAAAAATATTGTATATAACGATGTCAATAAAGATTTAAAAGAGGGATACACGCAGGTTGTCAAAACATATTCGCATCAAGAACAACAAGTGCATTTATTTTTTAAAGCAGCTGAGGATCTTACTATCGATGAAATGTGTCCAAACAAAGAAAGGCATCAATTAATTTTGACGGGCGTCCCGTTTTTTACTAAAGAAAAATATTTAGGTAACGATCAAGCTCATATTCGATATCCGCAATTAACAGAGTGGCTGCATGGATTTCTTTATCCCATGGTGATAAAAGCAGGATCAGCGCTTGATTCACAACAGGGATATATAGTGCTTAACATTGCTGATTTTAGGATAAATGGCCACGAAATTCAGTTGGTTGATCCTCTTAAGAATTTTATTCGCACACAGATACCCTTTCTCACGCTACTGGACGTTGAACTAAAATATCCAAGAGCTTGTATAAATACTCAAAACAAAAATGAAACACCCGAATGCTCCCCTTTATTAGTTATTAAGCGCAATGGCAATCCTTTGCAATCAATTCCTCGATTACTTGAGGCTTCTTACTCTACTATCGCTAATAAACCTCCAACTAAAAATAATAATAAAAAACGCAAACAATTAACGGAGGACTCAGAATCTTCTACTACGGCTTCTAGTGATACCGCAATAATGGATGTTTCTGAAGATAAACCTGTTGATCATGCAGCTACAATGGATCGACCCCACCTAGCTACTAAAGTTATGAAATTCTATCATCCAAATAGCAAAACTGATGCAAAGCTCGACCCGAGCACATCGGGCAGCCCGAGTCCTTTGCGATAATGAATTATTCGCTAAAATACGCACAGTAAGAAGCCCATGGCAAAAGGGCACAATTTCAAAATCTCCTATAAACTTAAACTCACAAATTGTTCGATTGAACACCTAGTCCCACCGCAAGCCGGCAAAGAAACTGGCTCATTGTTATAGGTTATTTTTATATATCTATTTTGATTATCATCAACGAAAACTAAAAAATTGATATCAGAAGCATAAGGTGGCGCTTTCGTTAATGGCACACCCATGATACTCATCAAGGTTAAAATGGTACTGTCATGTGCAGAATATAAAATATACTTAACTCGACTCTTGCCTTGACTGGCTTTACTGATCGCAGTTGCAATGTTTTTTAATAAATTTTTACCGATGGGAGTGCTTACGGATTTAGGTGCATACGCGTGAACAAAAGACCACTTTCCTTCCGAAATTATTTCATTTACATCGTCTTCACTTAAACCTTTCGGCATCGCTACATGATAGAGTTTATCGATAAATAAAATATCTCCCAGCCAACTTAAGTCATATAAATTTTTTAAAGGCGTACCGATCGCCTCACTCCACCTAGGTAATTTGGATTTTATTTGATTTTCATGGTGGATCCACTCATGCTGAGTAAAAACATATTTTTCTAGTAGGAAATTAAACGATTCCTCCTGGTCATGCAAAAGCAACATGTCTTTATTTTGAGGAACGGTATGGATGGGAATAGGTTGAATACCATAAGGCAACGCGGAAATAGTGGAGTCCGGCAAGGTTGGCCCGGTGCCTGGCGGATATAATCCAGTTAAAAAACTTTCTGCGCTCATTAATGTTCTTTCATAATCGGTAGAACGAACATAAATTTCACCAATCGTATAATGAGGGGATAACAAATGATATTGGTCGACATATTTTTCACGTAAGCCTGCACCTAATTTAAATTCTTGATGCATGCCAGTTGCAGTAAGCTGACCCAACCCTTGTGTCCAGTCATATGGCGCTTTTGGAATAGAATCGGTAGGCGTTCGATCTCCATGACGTATAAGATCCATTGCAAAAATTAATTTATCAGCTGCAAAACAATTTGTTGAAATCAAATTGAAAATTAAAAAAAACGAAAGAAATAATTTCACACCACTCTCCTATAGAACGTAATCTGGCGCCTGCCAAGTGTTAAAGACTGTTTTATGGCTTTTCATTTACATAGGTACTACTCGGACTTCTTGTAATTTCGGTTCAGCTCTAAAAGCCTGTTGTACGCTTTCTAATTTTTTTTGCAATTTCTCCAACGGAGTTAATGCACGGGTAAAAAATGTAGTAATAATGGCGTCGTAAGATCGATTAATTTTTTCAGCCTCAACTTGTTTGCGAAGAAGTGACGACATACACACCAATGCCACATTCTGATCATTCGACAAAGGTTCAGCCATTTCAAAAATCCGTTTCTGTCGGCAGAAATCTACTAAAAATTCTTGATTGTCAGTATTACTCAGCGGTGTGTATTGCTTTATAAAGGCTTCAGTAAATGCATGCCAGCCTATGGCTTTCAGATACTGCGATCTCTTTATATAGGCTTCTTTGTCTGACTGATTATTTGCTATCTTTTCTAATACAATATTGATATCCGCTAACTGACCACAAAAAAGTAGCGTGACGTTTTCTTGACTCGATTGTATGGGTGAAAGTGCTTCGCGTACTACTATTACATTGGATTCAGCAAGCTGATCTACTTGTTGAATTAATAAAAAATAATCTAACGCTTTTTTCAAACAACCCAAATTTTTAAGTTGTTGGCAGCGCTGCCAATACAAATGGGCTAACTGGAAATAAAAAAAGTCTTTTTTATGGCTGGCAACTACTTTTTCTAGATAATCCATCCATTTCTGTGCTTTGCTTTCTATTTTATTTTCTTTAGGCTGATGTGCTGTAACAAATTCTTCAATGTCATGTGCCGTATGGTTTTCAGGGGTTTGCATTATAGAAACCATTTTTTCACATAACTTTCTGTTGTCACTTGCGAATGCTGATGGATTATTGTATGCAGCACAAACTGTAAAAGGTGAACACGCAGTAATTAATTGACAAACAATCGCTGGGCTCATGCATTCAAGCGCATGAGTTAAATGACCAGGATCCTCATCTAAAAATGTTTTTATATCACAGGCTTTGATAAGACGTTCTAGTGTCTCATCTGATAATTGAGGTTTTTTATTACCATGACGGACTGAAGCATATTGTATATTAAAAATATAGCCTACATAAAGGGAGAAAGTTGCACCCTGCAGTAATGAAAGAATCTTGTTAAGATTTTTATACGGGTGCCAGCCTCCATCACGATCGTCCCAAGAAAAAATTACGTCGGGTAATTTGCGATAATCCTGAGAGGAACGATAAGGATTATCGTAACCATAACGACAAAAGCATTTAAAATGCCGTTCAACCAAATCTGGCTCTATCAGTTTCTTTAGCTCATCTGGGTGCTTTAGTAGAAATTGATCAAAAGCTTGCAGTGCTTCTTGCATTTTTACAAATAAGGCATCAATCACTTGTTTTTGACAATTTGTAAGAATCCAA
Source organism: Gammaproteobacteria bacterium (assembly GCA_013286085.1). GTDB lineage: Bacteria > Pseudomonadota > Gammaproteobacteria > DSM-16500 > DSM-16500 > UBA5158. The sequence continues at coordinate 6,832 of JABDGK010000052.1, forward strand.
AAAAACGTAGACTTGATGACTTCAGAAAGCTCTTTTAATTGTGGATGCGTTAAAAACCCTTCCATCTCACTAGGTTGTATTAAATTGATGATCTGTATCTGTAAGTCAGGCCGAGTCCCGAGCTTTCTGATCCAGATAGGAAAATGTTTACAAAGAAGTTTATTGGCTGCTTTTGCTTTATCAAATAAAGCGATTATGCTTTCAACGTCGTCATGGTGCCAGTGTCGATACCACTTCACATCCTTTGGCTCGCAACCGCTCTGGTTACTTTCGTTTATCTTATTTCCATCTAACACAACATCTAAAAATAACTCCATATTTTCGTCAGATAATTCGGCGATGGTCTCTTGTTTCATTGTGCTGTCTGCATAAGGAAATAGTAGAGCTATTCTCCTTATATCTTGACGCTGACTTTGCATAATAATTATATCCTATTTAGTCTTTCTACATTCGAGAGGGGAATGTAAGCATCCACCTCTCCGTCGCGAAAAAGCGTGCGCTGCCCCTTTTTTTTCAAGGCATACTGCCTTACCCCTCTCCTCCACGCTTTTTGTGGAGGAGAGGGTTGGGGAGAGGAGGCGTTTTAGAGAATAAATTATCCATGCAACAAAATAATGAATTTTTTTATCCTCCCCTCCCTAGCCCTCCCCTCCACAAAAAGCGTGGAGGGGAGGGGATTTACGATTTATACAACAACGCTCTTTTTCAAAGGGGGCGTGGTGTAATCTTAACGTTAAGATCTATGGTTTTCCTGCAATCCTCTAGCGTTGTGAGTATGTCTTTTTCTGAGGGTCGTTGCTCGCGAGATGTTTTACAGCAGTTCAATATGAGGCTGGCGATGCCTTTAGGTATCGTTGCAGATATAGCTGCAGATACTCGATTCGGGATAGCCTCATTCCATTTTTCCTCTGCATCAACATCATCCTCAATATGTTTGCTGACATTGCGACGGCTAGCGATTTCCAACATGACAATGCCAAAGCTATAAATATCGGATGCGGCATAATGAATGCTCTCAAAAGCTTCCGGTGAGCGATATCCCGGAGTGCCCATTTTAGTATCTTGGGGGCTTCGGTAAGCACCAGAAATATTGTATCCGCGTGCAGAACCAAAATCGGCAAGATAAGCGCGTAGATTGCTATCAATAAGAATGTTCGCACTTTTGATATCGCGATGGACAACATTTTTTGAATGCACGAATGCAAGTGCGTTCCTAACATCGTCCATGATTTGGATTGCTGCGCCCCAGGTAAGAACACTTCCCCCTAAGAGAAAATCTCGTAAAGAGCCGTTGGCCACGAATGACGTTACGACGTAAGAGTTATATTCGGTACCGATATAACCGCCTCTAAAGGGGACGATATTAGGCCCACCACGCAGTGTCGTGCCCAACATGGCATATTCATTTCGTATTGCTGGTAAGCTGCGATATTTGTCTATAGGCTCTTTGACAACCACTTTCTCATGCGTTTTATGCCAGAGACACAGCGTGACTAAACTGGTTGAGGTACGCTCTAGCGTTCTAATTTCACCAACGCTCTCTTGATGGAGTGGACGTGTAAGGTATGCTACTTGACCTGTACTGGTTAAGCTCTTATTGGTTTCTGGCTTGTTGCTCTCAGTAGTGGCTTGCTCGTCACGTGAGCTTTGCATGGATTTTCTCCTTTTTAGCAGATGCCTAGTTGAGACCCTCATCCCCAACCCTTCTCCCGCAAGCGGGAGAAGGGAGATGTATAGATTGAGTTATAAAAAAATTCGTTACGATATCTCAGCACATCGTGAATGATGGGCTGCTTTTATTTTTGCGACTGGTGCGTATGACAATCGATGCCAGACCGTAATACCGTGTTGTTCTAATGCGATCATATGATCTTTGGTTGGATAGCCTTTGTGTTTGGCGAAACCATATTGCGGAAATTGTTTATCCAGTTCCACCATTTCGCGATCACGTGTGACTTTTGCTAAAATAGATGCGGCGCTAATGGCTGGTTCTGTTTGATCGCCTTTAATAATTGTTTTGACTTCGCATAATAATTTTGGCGCCACATTACCGTCAACTAATGCCAATACAGGTGCAATGGATAATGCTTCTACCGCACGCTTCATCGCAAGCAATGACGCTTGTAAAATATTAATTTCATCAATTTCGGCAACACTTGCTTCAGCAATCGCCCAGGCGAGTGCGTGTTCTTGGATTTGAATAAATAATTTTTCGCGTTGTTTTTCGGTTAATTTCTTGGAATCGGCGAGGCCGGGTATAAGCTTCTCGGGATTTAGAATAACGGCTGCTGCAACAACAGGCCCTGCTAATGGGCCTCGACCGGCTTCATCCACACCGGCAATTAACACTTGTCCTTGTGACATTTTTGATGGCCTTATTTATTTTTAATTAATTGAATAATCGCATTGGCTGCAACACGATTCGCATCGCATCGTAATTGTTGGTGAATATCCGTAAAAGTTTCTTGTAGCGCGTTGGCTTTTTCTGGATGATCAATATAGTCAAGCAAAGCAGCGGCTAATTTTTCAGGTTGTGCTTCATCTTGCACAAACTCGGGCACCAATCTTTTATTCGCTAATAAATTTGGTAAGCCAATATGTGGCAACTTTACCAAATGCCGCGCAATTTGATACGTTAAGTTCGCCATGCGATAAGCTATCACCATAGGTCTTTTGAATAACATGGTTTCGAGTGTTGCTGTACCGGATGTCACTAACACTGCACTGGCGGCTGCCATCACATCATGCGAGCGCCCTTCAAAAAAATTCATTGGCAAACCTGGCGCAAACTGCTGACACAGTGCTTGAAATTCTTCGTTACGCTCTGAATTCGCTGCGGAAGTAATAAATTGTAATTTCGGATTTTCTTGCCAACAGCGTAATGCGGTTTTTACAAATGTTTCACCCAAGAAACGTACCTCATTGCGACGACTACCTGGCAAGATTGCAATATAATCGACTGATGAATCCAGTTGTAAACGACTTTTTGCAGCGAGTTGATCGATATGCAAAGGAATTAAATCTGCTAATGGATGGCCTACGAAACACGCAGGCACGTGGTGTTGCTCATAAAAAGCAGCTTCAAAAGGAAAGAGTGTCAACACCAAATCAGTTGCTTTGGCAATTTTATGGATGCGTTTTTTGCGCCATGCCCATACCGATGGACTGACATAATGTACGGTTGGGATGCCGGCTTTGCGAAGCTTCAATTCTAAACCCAAATTAAAATCGGGTGCATCAATACCAATAAACACATCGGGTTTGTGCTGAGTAAAATAACGATAGAGATGACGACGCATTTTAATTAATTCGGGTAGGCGACCGAGTGGCTCAATCAAACCCATGACAGCCAGACGTTCTATATCAAAAAAACTGTCGCAACCCTCACGGATCATATCAGGGCCGCCGATGCCAGCAACAGTCAAGGTGGATTGTTCACGGAGTGCGTGGATTAAACCGGCGCCTAAAAGATTACCTGAGAGTTCGCCTGCGACGATGCCGATGTTCATGTGTGCTTTCTCACTTTAACTGTCCCCTCTCCCGCCTGCGGGAGAGGGTTAGGGAGGGTTTATTGTTTTACACACTTTCTGCAGCAATGGAAACACCCTCATCCCCAGCCCCACTGCCATTAAGTTAAGAACCGTAGGGTGGACAAAGCGCAGCGTGTCCACCGGATGCTTCATGCAACAAAATAATGAATTTTTTATCCTCCCCTCCACAAAAAGCGTGGAGGGGATTTACAAAGGAATCATAAAGATTTTAACGCACTATCCCGCGGCTAGAACCCTGGATAAAATCAATGAGCATTTGAATTTCCTGACACTGACCCACCTTCTCTTCTAAACTTTCTAGCGCTTGCTTGACTGTCAAACCTTGGCGATAAATCACTTTGTAAGCACGACGAAGTTCTAACATAGTCTCTTCAGCAAAACCACGACGCTTCATGCCGATGGTATTTAAACCACATGGTTTTGCGTAATAGCCTGACACTTTTACAAATGGCGGCACATCTTTATCAATCATGGCACCCATAGATGCAAAACTATTTGCGCCAACACGACAAGCTTGGAAGACACCCGAAAAACCACCTAAGATTGCAAAATCTTCAACGATGACATGACCTGCCAACGAGGCATTATTCGCAAAAATCGTACCATTACCGACAATACAATCATGAGCAAGATGTACATATGCCATAAATAAATTGTCATTACCAATTTTTGTTACCGCTTTATCTTGCGCGGTCCCTCGGTTGAATGTGCAAAATTCACGAATGACATTGCGATCGCCTATTTCCAACCACGTCTTTTCACCAGTGAATTTTTTATCTTGTGGATCGGCACCCAGAGAAGCGAATTGATAAATTTTATTGTCACGACCAATTTTTGTTGGGCCATCAATAACAACATGAGGACCAACCCATGTTCCTTCACCAATCTCTACATCCGCACCAATCACTGCAAATGGACCAATATGTACACCATCAGCAATGCGCGCAGTAGGATCTATTTTTGCTGTTACATCTATCACTTTATCCACCTCTTCTTGCACTTAACAACTCAGCAGAACAAGCCAGTTCACCATCAACATGCGCCGTTCCTTCTAATCGCCACATATCTTTTCTGGCACGTAATACTTTCACTTCTAAACGGAGTTGATCGCCGGGTTCAACGACACGACGAAAACGTGCATTATCAATGCCCGCAAAAAGATATAACACACCATCACTAGGCGATGTATTGGTAGATTTATACGCCAGCACACCAGCAGCTTGTGCTAAGGCTTCTACAATTAACACCCCAGGCATCACAGGTCGATTAGGAAAATGTCCTGCAAAAAAATACTCGTTCATCGTGACATTTTTAATCGCCACTAATGACTCGCCTTCTACCATTTCTACAACACGATCAATCAATAAAAATGGCGGACGGTGCGGTAAATATTTTAGTATTTCATGAATATCCATTATATATTTCATGGTTATTTTCTCTCTGTTAATTCTTCTAGAGTTGCTTCCAATGCTTTTATCTGTTGCGCCATTTTTTCTAAACGATGTAAACGAGCAGAGTTTTTACGCCATTCTTGGTTAGTGACGACACCACCCACACCTGAAGAATAAATCCCGGGTGCGCGGATAGATTTGGTAATCGCCGATGCACCTGTAATCATGACATCATCCGCAATACTGATATGACCCGCCACGCCAGCTTGCCCACCAATCAAACAATTCTTGCCTATGACAGCACTACCGGCGATACCGACACAGCCTGCAATTGCGGTATACTCGCCAATGTGCACATTATGCCCAATCTGCACGAGGTTGTCCAACTTGGCGCCTTTCTTGATAATAGTATCGTCAATAGCACCACGATCAACAGTGCAATTAGCCCCTATTTCAACATCATCCTCGATGATTACACGCCCCAATTGTGGAATTTTTTGCCAAACACCTTTGTGTTTCGCCAGACCAAAACCATCACTACCGAGCACAGCACCGCTAGCTATGATCACTTTCTTGCCAATTTTAACGTTGTAATAAAGGGTCACGCGGGCATCTAGCTGTGTTTCTGCACCAATTTCAACACCCGAAGCAATTGCACAACTCGGCCCAATGACTGTATGGGCACCTAGCTTGACGTTATCACCTATCGTGCAATGCGGTCCGATACTGGCTGTTGGGTCAATTTGGCAATTTTCACCGATCACAACAGAGGGATGGATACCAGCTGCTTGTTTGGGTTTCTGCTCAAAATAAGCTGCGATTTTGGCATAGGTATAATAGGGATCGCGACTGATGACCGCATTCACTGAGCAGTCTGCCGCATCGCTTTCAGTCAGAATAACTGCACCGGCGAGTGTGCCTTCTAGGTATTTTTTATAGGTGGGATTCATTAAAAATGTAATACACTCTGGCTTTGCTTGCTGAATGGTACAAACACCGCTGATGATATAATTCGGATCACCTTTAATAGTTGCGTCTAAACCAGCGACCAACTCAGCCAACGTATATTGTATCTTTTCTGCTTTCATCTGTTCCAAGTCTCTAAAAAACGAAAAGGCCTGTACATTTTTTATCCTATAAGAGATAAGAAATACAAGGCCTTTTCAGATAAAGAAAAATTATTTCTTGTTAAAATCTTTTGCTACTTGCTTAGTAATATCAGAAGCGTCAGCAGAGTACACAACTGCTTGTGAATCTAACACTAATGAATAACCTTCTTTCTTAGACATTGCAGAGATAATGCCGCTTAATTGGCTTAGAATGCTTTGCATTGCTTTGTTTTGTTCAGCATTGACTTCTTTTTGGAATGCACCAGCTTCTTTTAAGAATGATGCTTTTTCGTCGTTTAGCTTCTTTTCTAAGGTATCACGATCAGCTTGCTTCATGCTGGATGAGTCTTTGTTGAACTTATCCATTTCATCTTGAAGCGATTTTTGTTGTGCAGCTAACTTTTCTTGGCGTGGCTTGAACTGATCTTGTAGTTTTGTATTAACTTCAGCCACTTTCGCGGACTGTAATAATACTTGTTGTACATTCACTACAGCGATT
>JABDGK010000053.1 GCA_013286085.1 Gammaproteobacteria bacterium
TATCGACGTATTTTCGTATTAATGCGGCTAATACAGGCCAATTTGAACGAACCTTGATTATTGCTGATGAAGGTAGTCATGTGAGTTATCTTGAGGGTTGTACCGCCCCGATGCGTGACGAAAATCAATTGCATGCAGCCGTTGTCGAATTGATTGCATTAGATAATGCGCAAATTAAATATTCTACCGTCCAAAACTGGTATCCCGGTGATGCAGAAGGTCGTGGAGGGATTTTTAATTTTGTGACTAAGCGTGGCGCTTGTCGCGGAGTTAACTCGAAAATATCGTGGACGCAAATTGAAACGGGTTCAGCCATTACTTGGAAATATCCGAGTGTTATTTTGCAAGGCGATAACTCGATCGGTGAATTTTATTCTGTAGCGCTCACCAATAATTATCAACAAGCCGATACGGGTACGAAGATGATTCATATCGGTAAAAATACCCGTAGCACGATTATCTCGAAAGGTATTTCTGCTGGTTTTGGCCAGAATACGTATCGCGGCTTGGTGCGTGTGGCACCCACCGCAAGAGATGCAAGAAATTACACGCAATGTGATTCTTTGTTATTAAGCTCAGAGTGTGGTGCGCATACGTTCCCTTATATTGAAGTGAAAAACCCAACGGCGCGTATTGAACACGAAGCATCGACATCAAAAATTGGGGAAGACCAATTGTTTTATTGTCGTCAACGTGGGTTGAGTGCGGAAGACGCCGTGTCCATGATTGTGAATGGATTTTGTAAGGAAGTTTTTAATGAGTTGCCGATGGAGTTTGCAGTAGAGGCGCAAAAGTTATTGGAAGTGAGTTTGGAAGGCAGTGTGGGGTAGTCAAGACCACAACGTTTATACAAGAAATCGTAGGGTGGACAAACCCCGTTATGCTCCTAAACGGGGGTGTCCACCAAAAAAGGTGAGAATAGCACATGCTAACAATTAGAAATTTACATGCAACCATACAAGACGAAAAGCAAAAAACCAAAGCCATTTTGCGCGGCATTAATTTAGATATTAAGCCTGGCGAAGTGCATGCCATCATGGGGCCCAATGGTTCTGGTAAAAGTACACTGTCAAATGTGTTAGCGGGTCATGCGGATTATCACGTGACGGCCGGTGATGTGATGCTGGATGGTAAGGTATTATTAGAATTGTCGCCTGAAGAGCGTGCTGCAGCAGGGTTATTTTTAGCATTCCAATATCCTGTCGAAATTCCCGGCGTGAATAATATGTATTTCTTGAAGGCGGCGCTGAATAGTTTGCGTAAAAGCCGCGAGTTACCACCGTTAGATGCGATGGATTTTTTACAGTTAATTAAATCGAAAATTAAAGACGTCGGTTTAGATGAAGCATTCTTAAATCGTGCCGTGAATGAAGGTTTTTCTGGCGGTGAAAAGAAGCGCAATGAAATTTTACAAATGCTCATGCTAGAGCCGCGTTTTGCGATTTTAGATGAAACGGACTCTGGTTTAGATATTGATGCATTGCAAATGGTAGCCAAAGGTGTGAATTCTTTGCGTAGCCCAGAGCGCAGTATTTTAGTGATTACACACTATCAACGTTTGTTAGATTATATCGTGCCCGATGTCGTGCATGTGATGGTGAATGGTCAAGTGATTAAATCGGGCGGCAAAGAGTTAGCCTTAGAGCTAGAAGCTAAAGGCTACGGCTGGTTAGAGGGACTGGCCGAATGATGAATCAAGCAGCTCTTCCAGCTTGGCTAACCACGTATGTTGCCACACAACAAGCGACAGAAGCATGGTTGCGTGAGTTGCAGCAAACATTAGCTCAGGATTTTTTACAACGCGGTATTCCTTCGCGTCGTGAAGAAGAATGGAAATATACGGATATGTCTTTTCTGGCAAAAGAATGTTTCACTAAATCATCCACATTAAGATCTGTAGTATCCCCCGCTATTGTTGCGGGGCATCGGTTAAAAAATATCGAAAGTATCTTCATTGTGTTGGTGAATGGTCATTTTGTTGAGTCACTGTCGGATATGCGCTTGTTGCCAGATAGCGTGACGCTTTGCAGTATGAAGCAAGCATTGCAACATCATGCTGAATTAGTGAAGGCACACCTAACACGAAATTTGAATTTACAAAAACACCCTTTTGCGAGCTTAAATGCGGCGATGTTAGCAGAAGGTGTGTTTTTGCATGTGCCAAAAAAGACGGTCATTGCTGCGCCAATTCATATTTTATATTTGCATGGTGAAGAAAATAATATTGTGACTTGCCCGCGTAATATGATTATTGCTGATGAACATGCACAAGTCACACTGTTGGAAGAGCACAGTGCTTATGGCGCTGTTACCTACTTTACCAATGTTGTCACCGATATACATGCAGAAGCCGGTGCCAAAGTGCATTATCATAAAATTCAAAATGACGCGGCGAAAGCGACACATATCGCCCAGATTTTTGTAAATCAACAGCAAGATAGTTTGGTTGAGACGCATTCATTAGCACTGGGTTCAAAACTCGGTCGTGAAGATGTATTTGTTAACATAAAAGCGCGTGGGGCACATAGCAATATCAATGGCTTTTATTGTTTAACACAGGATGATCAGCACATCGATAATCATGTCCATGTCGATCATGCTGCATCGCATGGTACCAGTAATATGGTTTACAAAGGGGTTTTAGATAAAAAATCCCGCGCGGTATTCAATGGTAAAATCTATGTGCATAAAGGCGCACAAAAAACCCAATCCTATCAAGCGAATCATAATTTATTGTTATCAACACAAGCCGAAGTGGATACAAAGCCCGAGTTTGAGATTTATGCCGATGATGTGAAATGCGCGCACGGTGATACCGTCGGCCAGCTTGATATGGATTCATTATTTTATTTGCGCTCTCGCGGTATTGAGAAACAAGCAGCCATGAAACTCTTAACGTATGCTTTTGCTGCCGATGTTATGAATAAAATGACGCATACCCAAATTAAGCAACGCATGACAATTTTATTGAATGAGAAACTTGCCCATGATGATTGATTTTATGACATTACGTGCTGATTTTCCGTTGCTGCAGCAAAAAAACCGCGGCAAGCCGCTGGTTTATCTAGATAGTGGTGCGACTAATCAAAAACCGCAGTCTGTTATTGATGCCATGAATCAATATTATATTTCGGATAATGCCAATATTCATCGTGGTGTTTATGAGCTGAGTGAACGAGCGACTTATCAATATGAAAAAGTGCGACATGATATCAAAGAATTTATCAATGCAGCACATACAGAAGAAATTATTTTTACCGCGGGCACTACCGCAGGAATTAATTTGGTTGCACAAAGTTATGGTCGCTCCAAGTTAAAGGTATTGGATGAAATTATTGTGAGCGCAATGGAACATCACTCTAATATCGTGCCTTGGCAGCTTTTAGCCGAACAAGTTGGCGCCAATCTGCGGGTTGTTCCTATTACGGATAATGGCGAAATGGATTTAGAAGCCTATGAAAAATTATTTACGGCACGTACCAAAATCGTTGCGATTGCACATGCATCGAATGCGTTGGGCACCATCAATCCACTCAAGCAAATGATTCAAATAGCACATGCGCACAATGTGCCTGTTTTAGTGGACGGCGCACAAGCCTTTCCACACATGCCAGTTGATGTGCAAGATCTGGATTGTGATTTTTATACGTTTTCGAGTCATAAAGCCTATGGTCCAACTGGCGTAGGTGTTTTATATGGCAAGCAAAAATTATTAGAAAAAATGCCGCCTTATCAAGGTGGCGGCGATATGATTGAAAGTGTTACTTTTGCGCGAACGACTTATAGTAAACTGCCATTTAAATTTGAAGCAGGTACACCGAATATCTCGGGTGTGATTGGTTTTGGAGCGGCGATTCGTTATCTGCAACAAGTGGGGATGCAGAATATTGCTGTTCATGAAGCAGAGTTGTTAGCTTATGCAACACAACAATTAGTAACGATTCCCGGTTTAAAAATTATTGGTACTGCCGCAGAAAAAGTGGGTGTGATTTCTTTCGTGTTGGATGGCGTGCATCCGCATGATATTGGTACCATTTTAGATGATCATGGTATTGCCGTGCGTGCGGGCCATCATTGTGCCATGCCCGTGATGGAGCGTTTTAATGTGCCGGCTACTGTGCGTGCGTCGTTTGGTTTGTATAACACGCATGCGGATATTGATGCGTTAGTTTCTGGATTGAAAGATGTATTGAGGTTATTTAAATAGATGTCTGGATTACGTGAACTTTATCAAGAAGTGATTATAGATCACAGTCGACAACCGCGTAATTTTGGTGTGTTGCTTGATGCGAATCATCATAAAGAAGGTTTTAATCCGCTTTGTGGTGATAAGTTGAAGCTCTATGTGGTCGAAAAAAATGGTGTGATTGAAAAAATGCAATTTGAAGGTAGCGGTTGTGCGATTTCGGTTGCCTCCGCATCGTTGATGACAGAAGTCATGCGTGGTAAAACACGAGCGGAAGTAGAAGCTATTTTTAATGACTTCCATCAATTAGTGACACATGGGCATAATGCCGATGTTGAAAGTCGTCTTGGTAAATTAGCGGTATTAGCGGGTGTGGCGGAATATCCGGCACGCGTAAAGTGTGCAACGTTAGCATGGCATACATTAAAAGCAGCGATAGCGGATGATCCACAGGCAGTGAGTACAGAATAATGAAGTAGCCCGTATGCAGCGAAGCGTAATACGGGATTTGGCACAACCATCCCGTATTACGCTTCGCTGCATACGGGCTACGTAAATCAACGAGGTTCCTATGAATCCAATAACATTTACTGATGCAGCGGTTGTGCATATCAAATCCATGCTAGCAAAGAATGCTAATAGTGTTGGATTTCGACTATCTATCAAAAAAACCGGCTGTTCTGGTTATGCTTATGTTCCCGATTTAATTGAAAAAGTGATTGAAGATGATCTGCATTTTGTGGTCCAAGATAATTTACAAGTGTTTGTTGAGCCCAAATCATTGCAATTTTTACAAGATATTGTAGTGGATTATGTGGTAGATGAAGGCCAAGGATTAAAACAAAAACGCTTAGTGTTTGTGAATCCAAAAGAAACCGGCCGTTGTGGTTGTGGTGAAAGTTTCACGATAGAGTAATGATATGTTAAAACAAGATACCATAGAAGTAACCCGCGATGTGGATGCATTGCTGATTCCATCGGGTGTGAAAATTTCTATTCAAAAAGGCACGCTGGTGATGATCACCCAAGCGTTAGGTAATTCCTATACCGTGTATGTCAACGGTAATTTAGCGCGCGTAGCTGGTAGAGATGGTGATGCACTCTGCATGATTATTTTAGATGAACCTGATGTGAATGCTATGGATGGTAGTCTACAAGATAAAGTGTGGGAAATTTTAAAAACGTGCTATGACCCTGAAATTCCAGTCAACATTGTTGATTTAGGTTTAGTCTATGAGTGTGATGTTATCGAAATACCCGAAGGCGGCAGTCATGTTGGAATTAAAATGACATTAACAGCGGTGGGTTGTGGCATGGGCCCTGTGTTAATAGCCGATGTCGATCAAAAAGTTCGTTCTCTGCATGGTGTCGTCGATACCAACGTTGAATTGGTGTTTGACCCGCCGTGGAGTCGCGATATGATGAGTGATGTAGCTAAATTGCAATTAGGTATGATGTAGAAATGAATGAGGAAATGAACATGAATACACAAGACATTATCAAACAACAAATCGAACAAAATAACGTGATTATTTATATGAAAGGCACACCGCAGTTTCCGCAGTGTGGTTTTTCTTCGAAAGCAGTGATGTTATTAAAATCCTGTGGCGCTGAATTTGCCTCCGTCAATGTATTAGAAGATCCAGACATTCGCCAAGGCATCAAAGAATATTCGAATTGGCCGACAATTCCACAGCTCTATGTTAAAGGCGAATTTATTGGTGGTAGTGATATTATTGCTGAGATGTATGAGAGTGGTGAGTTGCAAGTGTTGTTGAAAACAATTGCTTAATTGGAAATTAAACCCTCCTCTCTCCGGCTCTCTCCTTCCTCCCGCCAAAGGCGCGGGAGGAGAGAGGGGCGTTCTACTTAACTGATTTATTTAACTTCAAATGCCTAAATTGCGTGTCTTTCAATTTATAGCAGGCCATGGTGTCAGCTTTACTGCAGGCAACTTGTAGGTGACTGAGTTCCAGTATTTTTTTAGGTGAGATGGCTGCAACTTGTAAGGCGGATTCATTTTCACCGACATCCAGATAGTCAAAATTAGCATTTTTTAAGGCGCTAATACCCACACTGCCAATGGCATTATGACCTATAACCAAGAAGCGAATAGATGTGTTCTTTGATAGTGCAATTGCGCCTTGATCATGGATATTGTTGTGAGATAAGCCTAAAAACTCGCCTTTAAAATTATTCGCAAGTACCGTGATACCCACATCATCAATGTTATTATAGTTAGCTATTAACTCCCAAAGTTGTGGCATAGCAGCTAATGCGATGATCCCGACATTACTCATGCCTACATCGTCTACAAGTAATTCCTCAATAGATTTATTATTTGCAAAGGCTTGCACACCTTGATCACCAATTGTATTAAACGAAATATTAAGGTTGCGCAACTGTGAATCGCTTGCTAAGGCGGTGGCACCTTGTGCAGTAATAAGATTGTTTGACACATCTAATCCTGACAAGCTGTGATTAGCGCGTGTTAGTAAAAATACATCGCTGTCATGTAATGCATTAGCTGATAATGATAGATCTTTTAGATGGTTGTCATTTACTAAAGCCCAAATACCAGTGGAGCCAATGTGATTACCGTATAAATATAAATACTCAATGGAATTGCTTTTAGATAAGATGATGCCCGCATTAGCATCGAGATTAGCGTCACCTAAATCTAAATCTGTTATATGCTCATTCTGCGCCAAGGCTGTTAAATTGGGATTATTAATCTGATTTCCACTTAATCGTAACATTGGTATTGGTGCGTTTGCGATAGCGGCAATACCGTTGCTGCTGATATTGTTATACCCGATAGATAGCTGGAATAACGTGCTATGGGCGAATGCTTTAGCACCTTGGTCACCGATGTTGTTATTGTCTAGTCTTAAATTCGTGAGAGCGGGCATGTTGGCGAGAGCAATGGCGCCTACCGAATCAATATTATTATACCCAAGATCAAGCTCTGTCAGATTTGTATGTTGCGCTAATGTTGTTGCACCTTGAGAGGTGATGTTATTCCCGCTAGCCAGTACTCGGGTAATGTTAGGGTGATTGTTTAGATCAGCAGAAAGCGTTTCAACATCGGTATCATTCAGATTACAGTCGTAAAGAAAGATAGTGTCTGAGTAAACATGCTCGTCTAGATTGGCAAGACAAGCATTGCTGCTGTGAAGTGCGGGTGTGGCCCATATCCCTGTGGAAATTATACTTAAAGCAAACCCTGTTACTATCTGTTTCATACCAAAATCCCTTTCAGTTAGGTTTATAAAGTGATATTTGTGAATCTATATTTCTTTTGCAGCAGCTTTTTTCGAGATTCTTTTCCACCAAGTTAAGCGCGGTAAAAACAGCAGCACAAAAATCAATAATGATGTTAAGAAGCTAATCATATACATGCCTAGTGCAACAGCTAGTCCAACGGCGGCTGTTGCCCACAAGGTGGCGGCGGTTGTTAAGCCGCTGATATAATTATCGCCTTGACGGAAAATAAGTCCACCACCTAGAAAACCGATACCAGTAACGACTTGTGCAGCAACGCGAGACGGATCAGCGCCAGTAATACTTAACCCGACGATGCCAAACACACACGCACCTAAACAAATTGCACCATAGGTACGGATGCCAGCAGAAATGCCATGTCGCTCTCTCTCTAAACCAATCAGCCCGCCGAGTAAAAATGCAACTACAATCCGTGTAATAACAGCAATGTCTGTTTGAAAGTCGACAGCAATCATGGTGATATCCTTATTTTGCTATGCATTTTATTATCATACTCTTTTGTAGTGGTTTCATGCTAGTGTTTGAGAAATGAACCACGTATAATTAGCGCATGAAAAATAATACTCGTCATTACTCTAAACTAGATCAGCTTTGCATGACATTGGATCAGACCTTGCGTGTCATGACCGGCCATGTGACAACCTCACGCGAGAATCCGGCTGCTAACCAGCCAGAGCCCGCATTAACCGCTGCACAAGCCAAGCATATTGCGGGTCTGATGCGTGTTAATCATGCCGGAGAAGTGTGTGCGCAAGCATTATATTATGGCCAGGCATTGGTTTCTCGTGATCAAGCGACACAACAACATCTGCAGCAAGCCGCAAAGGAAGAAGGCGATCATTTAGCCTGGTGTCAAACACGACTGCATGAGCTCGATAGTCATACGAGCTATCTGAATCCGTTTTTTTATGTCGGTTCTATGGCAATTGGCGTAACAACGGGATTAATCGGCGACAAGTGGAGCTTGGGTTTTGTTGCTGAGACGGAACACCAGGTGGTGAAACATTTAGAAAGTCATTTGCAACAATTACCCGAAAACGATACAAAAACTGCCAAAATTTTACAACAAATGCAAGATGACGAAGCTCGCCATCATGAAGATGCGATTGATTCCGGTGCTGCCACGTTGCCTGTCATTGTGCAAAAGCTTATGAGTTTGACATCGAAGATGATGGTGAAAACAGCGTATTGGATATAAATCTTCTCAGAGGCCGCACGTCAGCAAGCGTCACAGGCTGTGACGCTCCCTGACAGTCGCGGCTCGGATATTTATCCCATTTTATATTGAATGACTAATGCCGATGTTTGAATTAACCAGGTCACCCAAACAAATGTCATGAAGTATGGAAACCAACTACGTTTGGCTAGCCAATATAGCGCAGCAGGAATCAATCCTACCAAGAAAGGAATGCTTAGCGACGCTAATAATTCACGGGTAACATTCCCAGCAGTTCCGCCAGAAAATACAGCTTTTAATGTTTCAGCTACCCAATTGTGTCCAGCAAGCAATGTTTCGAGCGCAGCTTGTGCTTGGGACATGGTTAAGATGATAACGATGGTGAGTGCAACAATTGCAATAAGATGTTTAATCATATAAATAGTCTAAGTCCTTTTAGGTTTGGTATGTAAACCCAGTTATTATAATCTTAATGAAAACGTAATCAACAAACCAATAATACCCAGAATCGCTAGCTGCCAACATTGTGCATTGGTTAGAAAGGTAATTGCATGGGGAGACCCAACAGCAAAAATGCCGAATACACCGGCTAATACGCTGAGCAAGGGTGCCCATAATGAACGAGTTGATGCAATCAATATATTGTAACTGATCAAAACATTTATGGTCCAATAGATATAATTTTGTTTATCTTCATACATGTCATGCGCAAGAATATAATAATAAATACCAACAAGTGCGGCGATTGCAATGATATTGATAAGAATCGAGCCAATATTTAAAAGCGATTTTTCTTCGCGTGCAACAATAGGGGGTTTATTCATAAAGCGACGATTAGTCTTCATAAGTTACCTCATAGTCCGTATGTTTATTAAGATAGCATAACCCCCATTTTGTTGGACAGGGCTATGTGCGCATACCCGTGCCGCGCTGCAGTAAAACCAAACTCCATAGGCAAAGCACGACAAAAAAGGCGCAAACCATCACAAAACTACCAACAATATTCACATCCGATATACCTAAAATGCCATAGCGAAACGTATCGACAATATTAACAATGGGATTAAAGATAGAAACATTTTTCCAAAAAGGCGGTAGTTGGTTAATAGAATAAAATACGCCACCTAAATAGGTGAGCGGCGTTAAAATAAAAGTTGGAATAAAAGAAACATCATCAAATTTTTTCGCAAAAATCCCATTCAATAAGCCAGCGACTGAAAATAACATCGAAGAAAGAGTCGCCATTGAAATGACAATCCAAAAATTATAGATATGTAAATGGGTAAATAAGAGTGAAATTAATATAACAATGAAACCCACTAATAAACCACGTAACATCCCACCAAATGTAAAGCCAAATAAAATAATGTAGTTGGGTACAGGTGCGACCATTAATTCTTCAATGCTTTTACTGAATTTTGCGCCGAAAAAAGAGGATGCTGTATTCACATAAGCATTGGTCATTACCGACATCATGACAAGCCCAGGCACAATATACTGCATATATGTGTAGCCAGAAATATTATGAATTTGTGAACCGATCAATTTTCCAAAAATCAGAAAATACAATGTCATGGTAATCGCGGGTGGTAACAATGTTTGTGACCAAATCCGGGTGAAGCGAATAATTTCTTTCTGCACGATAGTTTGAAATGCAATATAAATTTGTTTGCTGCGAATGCTCATATTATTCCTCATATACCCATATATTGAGCCGCAACCGTTAGGGAGCGTCACGAAATGCGGTTTTTCCATACGTCATTTTCAGTGACGCGCCCTAACGGTTGCGGCTCGGAACGCTAGCTACCCCTGCTTTCTGCAATTAGGTTAACAAATAATTCTTCTAATCGATTGGTTTTATTTCGTAGGCTAACAATGTTTAAGCCTTTACGAGTGAGATCTGCAAATAACGTATTTAACGATTGGTTTTTGTGAACACGAATTTCCAGCGTGCTATCATCTAGTAGGCGACCATGGTATTCATCTAATGGTGGTAATTGAGTAATCGGTTTTTCTAAATCCAAAATCATTGTTTGAATGTGGAGTCGGTTGAGTAGCGATTTCATGTTGGCGTTTTCAATGATTTCACCATGATCAATAATCGCCAGATTTTTGCAGAGATTTTCTGCTTCTTCGAGATAATGGGTTGTTAAAATGATGGTAGTACCCTGCGCATTTAATTCCGCCAAGAATTCCCATAAGCTATGACGGAGTTCAATATCCACACCTGCTGTGGGTTCATCCAGAATTAATAATTTGGGTTCATTCACAAGTGCGCGGGCTATCATTAAACGACGTTTCATCCCACCCGATAAACGCAACGCAATTTGATCGCGTTTCTCCCAGATCCCCATTTTTTTAAGATAACGCTCAGTGCGTGCTTCGGCAATTTTGCGTGGTATGCCGTAATAGCCCGCTTGATTAATAATGATATGCGCGACTTTTTCAAAAGGATTAAAATTCATTTCTTGTGGGACAACGCCAAGACACAGTTTAGCTGCATCTAAATCCGTATCCATGTCATGACCAAAAATAGAAACACTCCCGGCTGTTTTATTCACGAGTGAACTAATGATGCCGATGGTCGTGGATTTCCCCGCGCCGTTTTGGCCAAGCAAGGCAAAAAAATCGCCTTCATTCACTTCAAGATTAATACCTTTGAGTGCGATCAAGCCATTTTTATATTGTTTTGTGAGGTTTTTTACGTTGAGTGCGTGCATAAATGTTCCTTACTAAAAACCCTCGCCCTAACCCTCTCCCGTAAACGGGAGAGGGGATATTTGTTTATTGCTATGTATTTTTTCCGGTAATTGTGCCATGAGCATTCGTAATGCTTGACCGCGATGACTTAAGCGGTTTTTTACATCAGCGGATAACTCGGCTGCCGTTTTATTTTCACTTGCTACAAAAAAAAGAGGATCATAACCAAAACCACCTTGTCCAGATTGCAGCGTGAGAATCGTGCCTTGCCAAATGCCATGACAAATCAGTGGCGTGGGATCTTTTGCATGCGTCATCAATACTAACACACAGTGAAATGCGGCTGTGCGCTCATTGGTGGGAACGTCTTGTAATGCTACTAAGAGTTTTTCAATGTTGGCTTGAGACGTCGCAGCTTTTCCTGCATAACGCGCGGAATAGATTCCTGGCGCACCATCCAATGCATCAACCGCTAACCCAGAATCATCGGCCAGTGCAGGTAAGCCTGTTTGTTGGCATGCATGGCGTGCTTTAATTAAAGCATTTTCAACAAATGTTAATCCTGTTTCATCGGCATCACTAACACCGAGTGTTGCTTGTGGCACAATATGGAGTTGAAAAGGTGCTAGGAGAGTTTGAAATTCTTGAATTTTTCCAGCATTGTTGCTGGCTAAGACGATTTTCAGGTTAACCAAATGCTAATCTCCAGCCCATAGCAAAGAGTGGGCTAATTAATAAAATAAGCAGTAATTGCAGTGAAATCATTGCCGGTATTGGACTGATATCCATACCACCCAGGGGTGGAATAATACGTTGAAACGGTTTCGTAATGGGCGTCGTCATTTTAGAAAGAATTTGTGCGATGGGGGAATAGCCTGTATTTACCCAGCTCATGATGGCTTGAATGATAATAGCATAGAAGAAAATATTGATCAGTGATCTGAGAGCATCCGCAACGGCCAATAATGTTAAACCAACTGGATTAGGAAAGCCGACAACGAGCAATCCTAACAATAAAAATTTTATCATTTCGAGTGCCAAGATAACGAGTACGCTGGCAAGTTCAATGCGACGAAAGTTAGGTAGGAGTCGACGCAATGGTTCGATCACAGGCTTAGTGAGTTTGATGATCACTTGAGAAATAGGATTGTAATAATCTGCATGTAACACAATTAAAAGAATCCGCATCAGTAAAACAAAAATAGCTAAATCAAATAGAGTGCTAATTAAAAATTCGCCAGCATTACTCAGTGGATTGGGCATTATGAAGACCTCGTTGTTTCAGGGCGATTGGCTAATTCTTCTGATCGTGCTGCTGCTGCAGAAAGCGCATCAGTAAAAATTCGACGGAGATTTTCTTTTTCTAATACTTGTAAAGCACGTTCAGTGGTGCCGCCAGGGGAGGTCACTTGCTGGCGTAATTCACTGGTTGATAAGGTGCTTTCGAGCGCCATACGCGTTGCACCAAAACCGGTTTGTAACGTGAGTAAGCGCGCAATGTCTTTAGGTAAACCCAGTTGCTCCCCTACTTGCTGTAAAATTTCCATTACTAAAAAAAAGTAGGCGGGACCGCTACCCGATAATGCGGTGACTGCATCCATTTGTTTTTCGTGTTCTAGCCAGACGATTAAGCCAACGGCGCGTAAAATGGATTCGGCACTATTGCGTTGTTCGTGTGATGTGTGTGAATTGGCAAATAAGGCAGAAGCACCGCAGCCAATCAGTGCAGGTGTGTTTGGCATGCAGCGTACAATGGGAATATCACCGCCTAGCCATGTTTGCAGTGTAACCTCGCGGATGCCGGCTGCAATCGAGATAATTAAGGGTTTTTTTTGTTGAATAAGCGCAGACAAGGTTTTGGCAACATCGGATAGAATTTGTGGTTTGACTGCAAAAATCACAATGCTTGC
>JABDGK010000054.1 GCA_013286085.1 Gammaproteobacteria bacterium
AACAGAGCAGTTGTCACTGCAACAATTAGAGAAGCTGATTAAAGACAATAGTCAAAAACCATTAGAAGATTTACCGACTATATTAGCCTCTGCTGCTATCAAAAGTGGTTCGAATGATAATGTCTCTGTCGTTGTAACGCCTGTCGAACCTAGTCTCAATGCGACGCCAAAATATATTGGTGTATTTGATGGTCATGGCGGCTCAACCATTTCAAGTTACTTGGCTAACAATTTCCATGGTAGCTTGGCGAGGGAGTGTTATAAAGCGTTGTTATCTTTAGTGCCAGATGATGAGAAAAAAGCGAGCGTACAATTAAAATTAGAGACAGCATGTGATCTAACAGAATCTATTTATTTTTATACGAATGTTAGTGAATTTTATTATGAAATCAATAAAAATTTTTTTATAACATTATCTCAGGAGCATGAGCAAGCCATCACTCAGCATTGGGAGCATGTGAGTGCATTAATGGACGCGGTTAAAAAAGCATTGGCATTAACAGAAAATCTTCGATTGAGTTTGCCCTCCAGTCCTAGTTCTAAATTTTCTGCGGCAGCAGATGAAGCGATAAAGAGTATTTTTACCCGTGTGGAAGCAAAAGTGGAAGCCGCTTTGCTCGCCTTTCAACAACCACCTACAAAAGATCGCACGGTATTCCTTGATAAAGTGATTGATGATTTAAAGAGTACAACACAGGAAGCTATCGACGGGGTCAGAGTAGCCAGAAAAAAGGCGCTAGTGGCGTC
This sequence comes from Gammaproteobacteria bacterium, assembly GCA_013286085.1. GTDB lineage: Bacteria > Pseudomonadota > Gammaproteobacteria > DSM-16500 > DSM-16500 > UBA5158. Next base: position 748 of record JABDGK010000054.1, read on the forward strand.
AGCAAGAGATGTGCTTGATAATATCCCGAGGTTATTAAAAAACAAGCCGCAATATCAAGACATATTGGCAAAGGTAAGCGAGGTAAGCGCTAGTCTTGATGGCGACAATGTCGCTGTGGAGGATGTTGTGACGCAATTATTGTTTTCTGTTTATCTCGAAACCTACAAGTATGCACGTGAAAGAAAATTATTTGGCAATAGCATCATTCGCGAGGAAATAGTTGCCTGGCTTGAAAGCAAATTAACAAAGCGATGCCCTGACATTCATACGACTGTTCCGCGTGGTGGTATCAAAAATACGCCTACTAATCGAGTTCTTTGGTATGCGGGAGAAAAATACGGTGACCTTGTTAATACAACACTATCCGAACTTGAGGCTACTAAAAATAAGAAAATATTTGTCAATATAGGTAAGTTATTAGGAAGGCTTGGTGAGAATGGTTTTGCGACAGCGTCTCGGTATTTCACAGGCAAAGATGTCCGGCATGTTGGTCAAGGGGAAATTGAAAAGCACTATGACAGACACGTTGACAGTGCTGTAAAACACAAGCCAGGCTTAAAGTAGGGTGGACACGCTGTGCTCTGAGGTATCCCACGAATTTTTTTATAATACATTGTATCTAATTGAAATCGCCAAATATCTTGGTGAGTTAACCCGTTTTTGCCGTTGCTACTGAGCCGCGCGCGGCTCGGAAAAATAATAGCCATGCCCAGAAAAATTCGTGGGGATACCCTCAGCGCTGCGCTTTGTCCACCCTACGGATTTTACGATTTCTGACAACGTGAGCAATACACCGTGCTACGTTGTCCCAGACGAATTTCTTTCAGGGGATTTTGACAGACAAGACAAGGTAAATTTCCGCGACCATAAGCTTGTAGATGCACTTTAAAATACCCTTTCTTGCCATTGCTACCCACGAAATCTTTCAGTGTTGTGCCGCCTTGTTTGATGGCCGCTTGCAGAATTTTTTTGATTGCTTTTGCTAGCGCATTAAATTGTATTAATGAAATTTTCCCCGCCGATTTTTTGGGATGAATGCCGGCAACAAATAACGCTTCATTCGCATAAATATTTCCAACGCCCACAACAATTTTACTATCCATAATAAACGATTTAATCGGTACTTTACGTTGTTGTGCTTGTTCCCATAAATATTTTCCTGTGAGTATTTTTTCGAGTGGTTCTGGGCCTAGATGAGCAAGCAGTGGATGTGAATTAGGATTCTCCGTCGTCCATAAAAATGCACCAAAGCGGCGAGGATCGGTGTAACGCAGGCAAACATGGTTAGCAAATACGAGATCGACATGATCATGTTTGTTGGGCGGCGTTGCTGTTGTGAGTACGCGCATACTGCCTGACATGCCAAGGTGAATAATGAGCGTACCGTGCGCTGTCATGAATAGTAGATATTTCCCTCGACGGGTGGCTGATTGGATTGTTTGCCCGGTCAACATAGCCTGAAGATCATGTGGAATGGGCCAACGTAAACCATAATGACGAACCACAACAGAGCAAATTTTTTGATGTAAAACAAAGGGCTTAATGCCGCGTAGGGTGGTTTCAACTTCGGGTAATTCAGGCATATAGAGATAAAAACCAGCGATTATTAGTGAATATTTGTGCTATTATTGGCACCTAGCGGCTTATTGTATATCATAAAAATACAGCCGAACAATCAAAAGAGGTGGTGTTATATGCATGGCATTTTACATTTATCATGGGTGGGATATCTTGTTGCGGGCTTTATTCTGACGCAAATTACTATTGTGGGTGTGACTGTATTTTTACACCGTTGCCAGTCGCATCGTGCGGTGGCATTGCATCCTATTGTGAGTCATTTTTTCCGTTTTTGGTTGTGGATGACAACCGGCATGGTCACAAAGCAGTGGGCAGCCATACATCGCAAGCACCATGCCAAAGTTGAAACCGCCGAAGATCCACACAGCCCGCAAGTCAAAGGCATTTGGAAAGTCTTACTAGAAGGTGCCGAGTTATATAAGAAAGAAGCGAAAAATGCCGACACCTTAGCGCGTTATGGCGAAGGCACTCCAGATGATTGGATGGAAAGAAATGTTTATACCAAACACAGTGCATTAGGCATCTTAATTATGTTAGGCATTGATTTGGTATTGTTTGGCGTGATTGGTTTGACAATTTGGGCCATTCAAATGGCGTGGATTCCATTTTTTGCTGCTGGTGTGATTAATGGTGTCGGCCATTATGTGGGTTACCGTAATTTTGAGTGTGCGGATGCATCACGTAATATGATTCCGATAGGTTTCTTTATTGGCGGAGAGGAATTGCATAACAACCATCACACATATGGCACATCAGCGAAATTTTCCGTGAAGTGGTGGGAATTTGATTTAGGTTGGTTGGTGATTCGTACGTTACAGTTATGTGGTTTGGCAAAACCCAAGCGCTTGCCGCCAACGCTTAGCACAGCACCTGGGAAAACCAATGTGGATATTGATACTGTCAAAGCTATTTTAACGAATCGCTTTCAAGTGATGGCGCGTTATAGTAAAGAAGTGATTATGCCGGTGTTACGTGAAGAGCGTCATCGTGCAAGCGAGGCGAGCAGTAATATGTTGCGGCGCATGCGTAAATTGCTCGTGCGTGAAACCTCATTAGTCCTTGTTGCTGAGCAACAGCAATTGAACAATGTATTAAGCGACTATCGTGCGTTACATGTGGTATATCAATTTCGTCTCAAATTACAAGCTATTTGGGCGCGGGGCACTGCAACGCAAAAAGAATTGGTAGAATCATTGCAAGACTGGTGTCGTCAAGCGGAAGCAACCGGTATTGAGTCGTTGCGTGAATTTGTGCGTCACTTGAAAGCGTATGTGCCTCAGTCAGCGTAGTGTTTTTATTTAAAGGAGATAATTATGCAAGGGATTGTTTGCAATATTGATAAAGGCGATCGCATTAACCGTACTGTGATTGGTGTGCTGTTGCTAGTGGGTGCCGTGCTAGGTTTTGGCAAATTATTTATGATGTTGTTGGGTATTATTCTGATTGTGCAAGGCGTGATTGGTTGGTGCAGTATTCCTGTGATTGTTGCAAAGTGGAAAGAAGTTCAATCAAAAAAATAAAAATTTTACCGAGCCGCGCGCGTCAGCAAGCGTCACTGGACTTAAGGTGTCGTGACGCTTGCTGACGCGCGCGGTTCGGAAGCAACATACAGACGCAGATATAAAAAAACCCGCCTATGGCGGGTTTTTTGTTTAGCTTAAACGTATGAGAAAGCTTAAATCTTACCTTCTTCAAACAACACATGCATACCCGTCTTGCCGGTTTCTGGGTTGAAAGCACGTTTATCAAAGTGCTTTAACTTCAGCTTCTCAGTCATGGTACGCTTGTTTTTGGTGGTAGTACGGAAAGTACCGGTTTTTTTACCTACTTTCGTGGTACCTGTTGAAACCATTTTAATTTTGTCACGCATGTTAAATACCTTCTAGGCTAGAACTAATTACTATTTAGCTTCTTCGTCTTTCTTACGTTGTTTGATGTCAGCCAGCACTTTTTCGATGCCGTGCTTATCAATGGTACGCATACCTTTGGTGCTAACGCGTAGTTTAATATAACGTTTTTCGCTTTCTAACCAAAAGCGGTGCTCTTGGAGGTTTGGGTTAAAACGACGACGCGTTCTGTTGTTAGCATGGGATACATTGTTACCCGCCATTGGGCGTTTCCCAGTTACTTGACACACTTGTGACATAAAATTCTCCTAACTAAAATCGTGTTGCGCTATGGCAAGGCGGTTTTTATACCAGAATCACCACGGCAGTGCAAGCGCGGCAGCAAAGAAAAGGCCTCAATGCGATCAAGCCCCAGTAATTCGATGATGTTTGTTTTGCAACCCCGGAGGCTAGAGTTGGATTAACTTGATCCTTTTAGCCAACGCATGGTTAAATATATACCAATATCCAACCTAAAGGTGCTTAGCGAATGCTGCATAATGACGGCTATTCTTTTGAATCAATTTTTGCCAAGTTTGAGGCGATGCAAGTGCCATCTTGGGATCAGCATGCGAAAAACAAGCCGCGCCATATTGCCTATAGCAACCAAATAAAAAGTATCCGCAATCCACAAGCGTTAGCTAATATTTTGCGAGCAATGGTAAGCGATGATTTGTTTCCGAATGATTTCATTATTGCTCAAATTATAAAGATATTAGGTAAATTCAACCAGGTCGACGTTAGTGATTGGTTTTATAATTTTGCTATAAAGCATGAATTAGCTAATGTGGTGACCCATGCCAGTATGATTGTTGCGGCGGGTAACAATAAGCGGGTAGATTTAGCGGAGGCGGCTTATAAGAAAGCGTGTGATGCGCATCTTGCTGATGAGGTGACCCATGCCAGTATGATTGTTGCGGCGGGTAACAATAAGCGGGTAGATTTAGCGGAGGCGGCTTATAAGAAAGCGTGTGATGCGAATCTTGCTAATGAGGTGACCCATGCCAGTATGATTGATGTGCTGGTATTCAATAATCGTTTGGCAGACGCAAGCGCAATCTATCGTGTAAACAAACTAGTCGTTAATAGTAAGAAATCCGAGCAAGATGGTTTTCTTGAAATTGATTTACATGGTCAAACGTATGGTACAACGTATATTGCTCTATATGATTTATTATCGAGCAATAAACAACCGCAGACTCTGACGTTAATCGTAGGTAAAGGATTGCATAGCAAACATAACAATCAAGACGATGAAATGGCAAGAGAGCATGCAGTCAGGCAAGCAGTTATTGATATCAGTAAGAAGATAGTCGGATGTCAACTTCAAGAAGATAAAAACAATGCTGGGTGCATAAAATTTTTATACAAGCCCTCGATGTTAAACCCAGCGGCGAAAGTTTTTAAACCTGCGCAATCAGAATTGATTAGCTACTCACTGTTTCCTGCAACAAGTGCAGTATCCAATAATCAGGTGCCTAGTGCTGCAAGCAGCAGTTCTTTAAGTTTTGAGAGCAAGGGTGCTACGTTGTGACATAGCCAGTTTCTACCAAAGAAAGGCAGTCATGATGTCCTACAATAATGTGATCGATAACGTTAATTTCCACGAGTGCTAATGTTTGTTTGAGTAAATGTGTGATATCACAATCAGCCTGACTCGGTATGGGATTTCCAGAAGGATGGTTGTGTGCCAAAATTACCTTCGCCGCATTATAAGCAAGCCCTCGCTTCACCACTTCACGAGGATAGACATTCGATTCGTTGATCGTGCCGTGAAATAACTCTTCAAAACCCAGTAAACAATGATGCGTATTCAGAAATAAGCAGGCAAACACCTCATGTGGATAATCTCGTAGTCTATGTGCGAGAAAGCGTTTGGCTTGTTGGCTGCTATTGATTTTTTCGCCTAGGGGTATGGTTTCACCCAGATAACGTTGCCCAAGCTCCAAGGCAGCCTTAAGCGCCGCGTATTTTGCTTTGCCAAAGCCGCGTTGCTTAAATAAGGCTTCGGGGCTTGAATTTAATAGCTTTTTTAAGCTACCAAATTGTCCTAAGAGTTCTCGAGCGAGATCTAAAGCCGTTTTGCCATGCACACCGGTATTTAAAAATATCGCTAATAATTCAGCATCAGATAGATGCTTGGGGCCGCGCAATAAGAGTTTTTCGCGGGGGCGCTCTTCTGTTGGCCAATTTCTGATAGCCATATGTTAACTCCTTGGTATAATGTCCATCTTTGTAAAAATGGTCTCAGTCCTGTATGGAACAACGATTATTAAATAAACAAATTCTGCTGGGGGTGACGGGCGGGATAGCCGCTTATAAAAGCGCTGATCTAGTGCGACGCTTACGTGAGGTAGGCGCCGAAGTGCGAGTGGTCATGACTGAGAAGGCGAAAGAATTTATTACGCCTCTGACTATGCAAGCTGTTTCCGGCAATCCAGTGCATGATGATTTATTTGATGTACACGCTGAAGCGGCCATGGGGCATATTGAGTTGGCACGCTGGGCGGATATGGTGTTAGTCGCGCCGGCAACAGCGGATTTTATTGCGCGCTTGGTGGGTGGGGAAGCCAATGATTTGTTAACGACGCTGTGCCTGGCAACACCCGCCGTGATTGTCGTTGCGCCTGCTATGAATCAAGGGATGTGGAAGAATACGCTGACGCAAGATAACGTGCAAGCACTACACCAGAAAAAAGTTCATGTGTTTGGCCCAGCAGAAGGCAATCAAGCGTGTGGTGATGTGGGTCCTGGTCGTATGTTAGAACCAACCGAATTAGTGACGCGCGTTTGTGATGTATTTGCAACAGGTCGTTTAGCCGGGCGTCGTGTATTGATTACAGCCGGCCCGACACGAGAAATGATGGATCCCGTGCGTTACATCAGTAATGCCAGCTCTGGGAAGATGGGTTATGCCTTAGCCGTTGCAGCACAAGAAGCAGGCGCGGTTGTGACACTGGTGAGTGGCCCAGTGCATTTAGCGAAGCCATCACATGTAAAAACGATTGATGTCGTGAGCGCAGAGGATATGTTTGCTGCGGTGATGCATGAAATAGAAAACTGCGATATTTTCCTGTCTGTTGCAGCGGTTGCAGATTATCGCTGTAAAAAAGTAGCGACACAGAAAATTAAAAAAGAATCTGAAACTTTATTAGTAGAATTAGAGCGCAACCCCGATATTGTTGCGGAAGTCGCGAAATTAAAGAAAAAACCTTATGTCATCGGTTTTGCAGCTGAAACTGAAAATTTGCTTGTGAATGCAAAAACAAAAATGCAGCAAAAAAAATTAGATATGGTGGTAGCGAATCAAGTTGGCCAAGCTGATGTAGGATTTGATAGCGATGATAATGCGGCAACTGTGTTGTGGGATGTGGGACAAAAAGAATTTGCTCGCATGTCGAAGCAAAAATTAGCGCGAGAGTTGGTTGAGTTGATTGCCAGCAAGTTGTGATGGTGGACACGCCGCCGCGCTCCTTTGTCCACCGTATGTATGAAGAATTTATTGAAAAGGAGTATATATGCAAGCTGAAGCAGTTTTAGAAAGAAACGTAGCAGCGATGACAGACAACAAAGCGATACAACTAAAAATTCTCGACCCACGCATTGGCACAGAATTTCCGTTGCCACGTTATGAAACGAAAGATTCAGCGGGTTTAGACTTGCGTGCTTGTTTAGATGCAACGCTCACACTGGAGCCGGGTACAACCCATTTGATTCCGACAGGCATTTCAATTTACATTGGCGATCCTAATTTAGCGGCTGTGATTTTACCGCGCTCTGGGTTGGGGCATAAAAATGGTATTGTGCTCGGGAATTTAGTGGGCTTGATTGACGCTGATTATCAAGGGCCACTGATGATTTCGTGCTGGAATCGCAGTCAAGTTGCTTATACGATCGAACCGGGTGATCGCATTGCCCAATTGGTTTTTTTACCGATTGCGCGTACCCAGTTTGATATTGTCGAAGAATTTAATGAAACATCCCGTGGTGCTGGCGGTTTTGGCCACTCCGGTAAAAAATAGGTTAATAGATAATGACATCGCAACCCATAGTGAATTCTTCTATTTTTCGTGCTTACGATATTCGTGGCGTGGTTGGCGATACGTTGACGGTTGATAGTGTGTATGCCATTGGCCGTGCAATCGGTTCGCTAGCGCTAGACTCCGGTGAGAAAGCGATTGCTGTGGGTCGTGATGGTCGTTTATCTGGCCCTCTGTTGGCGACCGCATTGTGCGAAGGAATTCAGTCAACCGGATGTGATGTCATCAATTTAGGTGTGATTCCAACACCTGTTTTGTACTATGCAACCCATGTATTGGCCACACGCTCTGGCGTCATGTTGACGGGCAGTCATAATCCACCCGATTACAATGGTTTGAAAATTGTGATCCAGGGTAAGACGCTCGCAGAAGCTGACATTCGTGATTTGTATCATCGCATTATTGAGAATCGTTTGTGTCATGGGGAAGGTTCTCTACAAGAAGTAGAGATATTGGAGCATTATCTCACGCAAGTGACGAGCACGGTGACGTTAACACGACCGCTGAAAATTGTAGTCGATTGTGGTAATAGTGTGCCTGGCATTGCAGCACCCGAATTATATCGACGTTTGGGTTGTGATGTGCATGAATTATTTTGTGATGTTGATGGTCATTTCCCGAATCACCATCCTGATCCTAGTCAAGCAGAAAACTTACATGACTTAATTCACAAAGTACAAGAAGTCGGTGCAGATTTGGGTCTAGCATTTGATGGTGATGGCGATCGTTTAGGTGTTGTCACCAAGCAAGGTAACATTATTTGGCCTGATCGTCAGTTAATGCTATTTGCCAAAGCCATTTTAGCAAAAAACCCGGGCGCGAAAATTATTTATGATGTGAAGTGTACCAATAATTTAGCGACCGTGATTCGTGCGCATGGCGGTGAGCCTATCATGTGGAAAACAGGCCACTCACTCATTAAATTAAAATTAGCTGAAACAGAGGCGTTGTTGGCTGGTGAAATGAGCGGTCATATTTTCATAAAAGACCGTTGGTATGGTTTTGATGATGCTATCTATGCAGGCGCAAGATTATTAGAAATTTTGGCCGCAGAAACGTTGGATATTGATGCATTATTTGCAGGTATTCCAGACAGTGTGAATACCCCTGAACTTAAAATTACTGTCTCAGAAGAAAATAAATTTCATATCATGGAGAAACTGGTGGCGCGCGCTGATTTTAGAACGGCGCAACAAGTTGTAACCATTGATGGTTTGCGTGTGAACTTTACAGATGGCTGGGGATTGGTAAGACCATCGAATACAACACCGTGTTTGGTATTGCGTTTCGAAGCCGACAGTGAAACTGTGTTAACAAAAATTCAAGATATATTTCGGGAATTTATTTTAGCGGTAGAGCCAGGGTTGGTGTTGCCGTTTTAACAGGCTACAAAAATAAAATTAAGTATAAAAGCCTGTCTTTCCCGCCTTCGCGGGAAAGACAGGTTCTACCATCGAAGGCGGTAAACCAGCATGTCTACATATGATATTCTTATTGTTGGTAGTGGTATTGTTGGTGCCACCACAGCACTTGCCTTTGCGCAAAAAACCAAACTAAAAATCGCCTTACTTGACGCCAAAAAAATCTCTGCTGAATGGCATGCTGACCACGCTGATCCGCGTGTCAGTGCCATTTCACTTGCTTCTCAGCGTATTTTTCAAAACTTAGGTGTTTGGTCGACGCTACAAGCAAAGCGTATCAGTCCTTATCAAAAAATGGTTGTGTGGGATGCGGGTAGTCACGGTGAGATTCAGTTTGATAGCCGCGCCATTCAAGAAGTCGCACTGGGTTATATTGTCGAAGATAGTGTGATGCGCACTAGCATTCTCGAGCAATGTGCTCGATGTGACAATCTAGCTATTATTTCATCCGTTGAACTAGACTCACTACACGAAGCAGTCGAATATGTCGAGTTACAAACGAAGAGCGGGCACGCCTATCGTACAAAACTCCTCATCGGCGCGGATGGTGGTCAGTCATGGGTGCGTGAACAAGCGGGTATCGAGTTTGCTTGTCGTGATTATGCGCATAGTGCGTTAGTGACGACAGTAAAGACGGAATTGCCACATCAAATGACGGCATGGCAGCGTTTTCTTGCTACGGGGCCTTTAGCATTTTTACCATTGGCAGATCTGCACACTTGTTCTATCGTGTGGTCAACATCGCCAGCAGAGGCGACGCGGTTGTTGGCGTTGTCAAATACGGAATTTCAGTCGGAATTAGCCGTGGCATTCGATCACAAATTGGGTCGGGTGGTTGCTGAGCAGCAACGCTACCGTTTTGATTTATATCGACGGCATGTCAAAAATTATGTTAAGCCTCGTTTGGTATTGGTTGGCGATGCGGCGCATACGATTCATCCTATGGCAGGACAAGGGGTAAATTTAGGCTTATTAGATGCGGCGTGTTTGGTGGATGTGATGGTTGATGCAATCAAAAATCAGCGTGATTTAGCGAGTTTTTCCGTGTTGCGTCGTTATGAACGTTGGCGTAAAAGTGATAATGCCACCATGTTAAATTTTGTTGAGGGTGTTAAATGTCTATTTGCCAGTGAAGTAAAGCCGGTGCAACAATTGCGTCATGTGGGTATGGCGGTGACAAACCATCTCGATTTTATCAAAAATTATTTTTCGCGTTATGCAACAGGTGATCGATCTGATATGCCCAAGTTAGCGCACACGATAAGTGAGGATAATTAAATATGCGTATCGCTGCTATTGTTGCTATGTCAGAAAATGGTGTGATTGGGCGCGATAATAAATTGCCGTGGCATTTGCCGGCAGATTTGCAATATTTTAAAAAAACTACTATGGGTAAACCCATCATCATGGGGCGTAAAACCTATGAATCGATCGGTAGGCCATTGCCGGGTCGTTGCAATATTGTAGTGACGCGTGATGCTGCTTTTCAAGCGCCAGGCTGTGTGGTGGTGCATACGGTGGATGCGGCTTTTGCTGCAGCACCTGCTGAGAGTGAAGAAATTTTTATTATTGGTGGTGCGCAACTTTACGAAACCATGCTACCGAAATTGCAACGGTTGTATGTGACGCTGGTGCATGCGACTGTACAAGGCGATGCTTATTTTCCACACATTGATGAAACGCTATGGCAAGAACATGGGTGTCACACGCATCAACCCGATGCACAAAACGCTTATGCATATAGTTTTATTATTTACGATCGTGAGTAACGTGTTGTTCAGCAGACGCTGTTTGTATATTTGCTGGCGGGTTTGTTGGTAATACTTTACCAAAAAAACGTAATGCAAAGTTGTATGGTTGCGTAAAAACACTCACAGTTTGTATTGGCTGCACGATAGGTTTTTCTTGCAGAATGTTATTCTCAACCAATGCTTGATGGAAGTCAGGTAGTCGTGTTTTGAGGTATTGCATGAAGGTGGTGTCGTTTGCAGTTTCTTGACTGGAATGTTGGTTGGAAAAATAAAGCGCTCGTAGTGTATCGTAATAATCACACAGTGCGTCAGCAGGCGGGTTTTTCACTAAAGCAGTGAAAAAGTCACACAGTGCATGCGGGTAACGTTGTTCATTAAGATAGGCTTTGCAACGACAGAGATAAAGTTCATGCATTGCGATAGAGGGATTGGTACTTAAAGCAGCGTAATTGATCGCGTAACTATATTGTCCCACGGCGGCAATGTAATCTCTTTCTCGATAATATTTATCACCTTGGTTTTTGTGAAGGGTTATTAACTCTAGGTCTGCCGTATTCCGTGTGCGTCCGTCCATTGAGAGCACCCCAATTCGGATTATATTCGGATAAAGCGAATCTACATCATAACAGAAAAGTAGCCCGTATGGAGCGAAGCGTAATACGGGATGGTTGTATGTACACCAAATCCCGTATTACGCTTCGCTCCATGCGGGCTACTTTTATTTATTCATGGCTAAGTCCACACCTTTGCCGTTCGCAACTAATTGACCAGACACGGTAACGGTATCGCGCGGATTCACTGTGATACGGCAAGACATTGGTGCAACTTGCGCATACATTTGCATAGTCACCATATCGGTTGTAATAACAGAATCCATTTGACCGACATCCATAGGAATGACTTGGC